>CAUZBA010000176.1:0-6792 GCA_963577635.1 Phycisphaerae bacterium | reverse complement strand
ACAGACGCGCCTTCAGCCTCATTGAGCTGATCATCGTCATGGTGATCGTCGGCGCGGTTTCCGCGATCGCGATCCCCCGCTACGCCAACTCCTACGCGCGCTACCGCGTCGAATCGGCCGCGCGGCGCATCGCCGTCGACTTGGCCTACGCCCGCAGCGAGGCCGAGGCCACGAGTACCCAGAAGACGGTCGTCTTCAACCTTGCACAGCACGATTACACCATTCCAGGCGTCACGCCGCTCAAAGGTGGTGCGGGCGTGTACACGGTCGAACTGGCGGACGAGCCCTACCAGTGCACGATCACCGCGGCCGGATTCGGGGGACCCGCCATCGCCCAGTTCGACGGCTACGGCGTGCCGCTGAACGGCGGATCGGTGTCCATCATGGCCGGCGGTCTAACCAAGATCGTCAATCTGGACGCCGACACGGGAGAGGCCACGGTGCAGTGAGGGGCGAGTGTCGAGTGTCGAGTGGGGGAGTGATCGTATGAGCCGGTCAACGTGCGGCAATGCTGATGCAATTCGAGAATGCAGGTTCCATCCAACCAGCACTTCAATATTCCAATACTCCGATTTGGGGTCGGGTCAAGATCCCTATAGGTCGTTTGGACGAACCGAACCTCCGCCCGCGCATGCCACCATTACCACACTCGACACTCGACACTCGACACTCCCCCGCGCCTTCTCCCTCATCGAGCTGATCGCCTCGCTCGCCATCATGTCGGTCGTCCTGATCGCCATCGGCTCGGCCATCGTCATTGCGAGCAAGGCCATGCCCACGGCCGCGAACGCCAACGACACGGTCGTCGCGACGGCGAAGATCACCGAGAAGATCGCGGCCGACCTGTGTAGCGCCGTCTATCTCACCGAACGCACGGCCAACGCCGTGACGTTCACGCTCGCCGATCGCGGAACCGACGGCCTTCCCGAGGTGATCCGCTACGCCTGGTCGGGGACGCCGGGAGATCCCTTGACGCGGAAGGTCAACGGCGGCACGGCGGTGAACGTCCTGGAGAACGTGCAGCAGTTCAACCTGACTTTTGACACCGAGAATCGCATCGAGCAGTATCCCGGCCCGATCGTCGAGAGCCCAAAAACCGAGTTGATTAGCTACAGCAGTGGCAGCGGACTGGATCTTGGCAACGCCCATGTCCATGGCACGCCGTTCGCGAAGAAGTCCTGGAGCCAATATTTCAAACCGACATTCTCGGCGGGCACTACCGCCTGGTCAATCACGCGTGTGAAGGTCTTTGCGAAAGACGACAACGAGAATGTATCCACCACGGTCGAACTACAGCTACCCGACGTCAACCTGCTTCCCAGCGGCAATGTCGTGGACAGCAGCACACTCCATCACAACCAGACAAACTTGTCGTACCAGTGGGTCGAAGAAACCTTCAACAATGCCGTCGGGTTGTCGCCCACCGCAGGCCTGTGCCTGACGTTCTCGAGCGCGTTGAACCGATCGGTACAGTTGCAATATCGCAAACTAAACGTCTCGTTCCCCAATGTGGGCCTTTCCAAAGGCACACCGGCCTGGGGCTCCCTAGCAACGGACCAGTCATTGTGGTTCTACGTCTACGGCACCACTTCCGCACCCGCGCCGCAGCAGGCCGCGACGCGTGCACACGTGACGAGCGAGCGCATCACGCTCGGCGTCGACGTGACGGAGACCGTCGAAACATCCGTGCGCATGCTCAACAGGCCCGAGGCGCTGACGGCGGTGTGGGATGCCGATTTCAACGCCGATCCGACGCTGATGGATCTAGACCTGGACGGCACGATGGACTGGGCGACGACCGGCTCGTTTAACCCGGCTCATCTCAACAATGGCCAATGGTACGTGGATGGAACACTGAATACAAACCCCAACAACACCTTCAACGAACTGACGACGGTCGACGCCCGTTTGCGAGACGAGGCCCCCAGCAACGGGGCCGGGGGCATCAAGATCCGCGTGGACCGCATCGGCAATACCTATTGCTATATCAAAGCGGAAATCGAAATGCAGCCCGACAACACGCAGACGCTCATCGTCGAGAGTCACGACCCGGCGCTGACCCTGGTGCCCATCGTCACCGAAACGGGACTGCCCGATGAATACATCGACCTGAGGATCATGATTGACCCCGTTCTCGACATGATCAACGTTCAGATCAACGGCCAGGATCGCGGCACGTTCCAGTATGGTCGAGCGACTATTCCCGCAACACCGCATACGATCGAGGTCTACGAGACGGCGACATTCAGCTTCGTCCGCTTCGACCGCCTGCGCGTCCGACTGGGTGGCAATGGGACGCCGTGAGAATTAGTGAACAACAAAGCGGGAGTGATGCCGTGTCTCGGAACTGTCAAACAGCCAAGCTGCAGCTCGGTAGAGCAGCAACGCAGAAACACAGGAAATCAGGAAATCAGAAAAGAGGGGCCGAATCACTTTTCTGCTCTTCCGGTTTTCTGGGTTTCAGCTCTTTCCGCCCCGCCTTCACCATGGTCGAAACCGTCATGAGCGTCCTGCTCGTGGGTGTCCTGATGGTCGCGGCGATGAACACGCTAGGCGCGTCGGCCACGGCGAAATTCAAGAACGCCAAGCGGAACCAGGCCGTCCTGATGGCCGAGGACCTGATGGCCGAGATCCTCCGCCAAAACTACGAGGAGCCGGACGACCCGGTCCAGTTCGGACGCGAGTTATTGGAAAGCGGCGGGAACAGAGTGGACTGGGACGACGTGGACGACTACGACAACTGGGACAGCTCGCCGCCGGAGTATAAGGACGGCACGGCCATACCCGATCTCGACTCCTGGGAACGCAAAGTCCAGGTGAAGTGGGTCAACCCGATCAACCTCGCGTCGGTCAGCGGCAGCGAAACCGGCGTCAAGAGGATGGTCGTCTCCGTGGAACACAACGGCGTGCCGATTTTCACCCTCACGGCCTACAGGGCGAATGTGCCGAATAGCTGAGATTGCAAAAGCGATGAAGCACGAAGACATCAATTCCGTGAAAGCCATGCGCCGCGGCAGCCTCGCACGCCAACCACGCAGGCCCAGGCGAGGCAGCGTCTACGTCGTCGTCCTCGGCGCGGCGATGATCGTGACGGTCTTGGGCTTTTCCGCGGTGCAGGCCACGCGCATCGAGCGGCGCACGTCGGCGGCCGACGAAGCGGCGGTGAAGGCCCGCTTCTATGCCGAGTCGGCGGTCGACGTCGTCCGCTACCGGCTCGCCAACAACCCGACCTGGAGGTCTACCGCGGTCAACAACGCGTGGACCAGCCCGGAAATCGTCGGCGAGGCGAAATTGCGATACAAGCTCACCGACGAACTGGACGCGGATCTTGCCAATGACGCCGCCGATCCCGTTCGCCTCACGGCCATGGCGACGGTTGGCAACGCGGTGCGGATGTTCAGCGTCGAACTGGCGCCACTGAACAGCGGCCCGGGAGCCAATCTTCTGATCAACGCCGACATGGAAAGCGGCGCGACGCCGCCCTGGTTCGGTTATCCGGTGGGCAATGCGGACCTGGAATCGAGAACAGATGGACCGCATGGTGGCACGTACTATGTTTACGTCAAAAACCGAAATAGCGCCTTGGCCGGGCCGGCCCAGGACATCTCTGGCTCGCTACAGAACGGGATCATCTACGATTTCGATGTCTGGGTCATGATGGATTCAGGCAGCAGCAACGTCGTGGTGCAGATCATGACCACAGACACCGTCAGCGGCTCCCAAGCGTTCGTCAGTGGCATGACCCCGGTCGGCACCAGTTGGACAAGCGTCGTCGGCGGCCTCACGCCCAGTTGGAGCGGCACGCTGATCAGTGCGGAATTGCACATCCACACACTGCTGGGGACCACCCACTTCAGGATCGACGACGCATCGCTGAGACTGGCCAGCACCGCTGTCATGGTTCCCACCGAAGGAAGCTGGCGGCGGGAAGTGAACTAGCATGAAAGGCTTCCCCCACAGAGGACACAGAGATCAACGAGGTGGGTTCAGACATCTCATGGCGCCGGCCTTCCTGCGGCAATTCGCATAACTGACCCCAGATTTCTCCGATCATTTTCACTGTTTCCGGTGACTTACGGGCCGGAAATTAAATTCAGGGATATGATTGTCGTCTGTTTGTGTTGTGAAGCCCGCGTCGGCTAGCCTACGACGGTCGCTCAAACCCCGACGGCTGCAGGAAAGGGGCAAAGCATGTTCAGGCACCGTTCTCTCGACGGATCCGATGGAGGTATCGTCCCGAGCCCAGGCAGCGCCGTGGAGCCCTGCTTCGAGACCCTCGAACCGCGATTGCTGCTCTCCGCCGATGTGGTAAATCAGGTGCTCACCATTACCGGCACCGAGGGCAAGGACGCGATCAGCGTCAAGGCCGGCGGGGCGCCGGGCGAGGTCGTCGTGTCCAAAGCGCCCGGCGTTGACCGCAACAGCGTCTTCACCGGCATCGACAAGATCGTCGTCAATGGCTTGGGCGGCGATGATCGAATCGCAATCGGCAAGAATCTTCTTGGGGTGACCGGTGGCATGATCGGAGCGGAGATTCACGGCGGAGGCGGCCGTGATCGGATCGTCGGAGGCAGCGGCGACGACGTTCACCACGGCGGCGACGGTGACGATCGCATCTCCGACCGCTACGGCGACAACATGGTCGATGCGGGAGAGGGGAACGACCGGGTCAACACCGGCGAGGGCAACGACCATATTCTGGCCGGTGATGGTGACGACCGCGTCGCGGACCGCGGCGGAGACAACGACATCGACGGTGGCGGCGGGGACGACCGTATCAAGGTCCGCGGCGGGCACAATGAGATCTACGGTGGCCACGGCGACGACTCGATCACCGGCGGGCATGATTCGGACATGATCCGCGGCGGCGACGGGGACGACATACTCAAGGGAGACGACGGCGACGACGACATCGACGGTGAAGATGGCGACGACCGAATCATCGGCGGCCGCGGCCACGACGACCTCAAGGGCGGCCCCGGCAAGGACCGGATCACGTCCGACGCGGCCGATACCGTTGAGGATGCGTTCGACAGCGTCGTGCAGGAAAGCGAGAACAACGACAAGGAGAACCGCGCGGATCCCTTCGATCTCGGTGCCGATGGAACCGCCGAGCTGCGCGGGACGTCCACGAACCACGACGACAAGGACTTCTTCAAGTTCACACCTGACCAGGGCATTACGCTGAACGTCAACGTCCTGTCACCCAACGGCAACTTTGCGCAGCTCGAAATTACCGACAGACTAGATCAGGAGCTATTCGAAACCGAGCCCAACAACGGGATCAATTCCGGCAGCGCCCAGCTTGTGGGGGGCAAAACGTACTTCGTGCGGATGCGCTCGAAGAGCGACAATCCCGCGGAATACATCGCCCAACTGAGCACGAACGGTGCCGGCGGCGGTGGCGAGGGTGGCGGCGGCGACCCCGCGGACATCGTCGACGAATCCGAACCGAACGACGAAAAGGCCGGCGCGAACGCCTTCGGCCTCGGCCCGGACGGGTCGGTCCGTCTGCGCGGCGTCTCTGTGAACCACGACGACAAGGATTTCTTCCGCTTCGTGGCCGACCAGACAGGCACACTGAGTGCGACCGTCGGCACGACGAACGGTCAGTTCGCTCAGCTCGAGATCGAGGACATCCTCGATAACGAGCTGCTCGAGACGCAACCCAACGACGGGATCAACAGCGGCACGGCAGCCGTGACGGCGGGCCAGACCTATTTCGTCCGGCTTCGCTCCCCGTCAGCCGGCCCCGCGGCCTATGACGCGCTTCTGGAGATTGTCTGATCGCTGGGTCGCGCGATGGCGTCGATGCCCGGGGCGTTCGCACGGCCGGGGCATCGACAGATCAGGTCGATCGGGATTGAAACCGCTCTAAATCCCTATTCCGCCGATTCGCGTCGTTGCACCGTGAACTTCGCCACGATGATGTCGCGATCGCCACCGTGCGTGCCCTGCGCGGCGTTACGCGTCGGCCAGTGCTTCGACCATGTATGTCCAATGACAAAGAGGCTGCCGGCGCCGTCGGTCGTGGTCGTGAACGCCTCGTCGTCGGTCTCGGTGCCCAGGTATGTCGCGTAGACGAGCTTCGTCAGGTCGTTGGAGAACTTCGCCAGAAAGGCGTCCTTGCGGCCCGCGTTGGTCGGCTGACCTGCATCTCGCGACACCGGCAGGTCGCGCGACGCGGTCGTCCCGGTGACCAGCACGTGCCCCTCGGCGTCAACGGCGATGCCGCTGGCGAAGTCCCACGCCGACCCGCCGTAGAACGTGCTGGCCAGCAGCTCACCCGTCGGCGAGAACTTCGTCAGCGTGGCGTCGGCGCCACCCGCATAGTTTGGCTGCACGACACCCTCCGTAACCGGAAAGTCGGGTGACTCGGTCCACGCGGCCACGTAGGCGCTGCCCTGCGCGTCGATCTCCAGGTTGTTGCGACCGGTGAACTCGGCGCCCGCCCCACCCAGATAGGTGCAATAGACCAGGCTGCTGCCATCGGAACTCAACCGTGCGAGGAAGTAGTCTTTGCCGTCCAACCGGTCGTCGTGGACGCCCAGGGTCGTCGGCAGATCGTCCGAGTCGGTGCAGCTGAAAAGATAGATGTCGCCGTCTTGCGAAACGCGCAGTGTCGCGGCGTGGCTCTCGTCGCCCGATCCGCCGAAATACGTCGCCCAGAGCACCTTCGAGCCGTCGGCGCTGATCTTCATGACGCCGATGTCCTTGCCCCCCTGCGGTTCGCGCTGATAAGCGTGTGCGAACCACGACGCGGGCGGCCGGGCCGGGGAACTGCCGGGGACG
>CAUZBA010000175.1:0-6811 GCA_963577635.1 Phycisphaerae bacterium | reverse complement strand
CAAGGCCCCGTTCCTGCGTGAGGAACTGACCAGCTCCAAGCGCCAGCTCGCCGTCGAACGGTCGCTGATGAACGAGGTCTTCACGCTCGACGTCCAGCAGGGCATCGGCGCGAAGTGGAAAGCGCACGACAGAATTAAGTTTCAAGGCATGTTCGGCGACGGCGGCCGCTCTGGCGATTCCGGCGGCAATGACCGCGTTCTCGAGGGCATTGGGGCCCAGGCCGGCGGCGCCGGCCTGACGGACGACCCGGACGATCCGGGCAAGGATTTCCAGGGCGATGCGGTCGACTGGGCAATGACCGGCCGTGTCGACGTACTGCTGGCGGGCGACTGGAAGCAGGGCGCGGACTTCACGAGCTGGAACGGCGAGGACTTTTTCGCCACGGTCGGCGCGGCGGTTCACTACGAGAAGGACGAGACGGGAGACACGACGCCCAACGACGCGCTGCTGATGTGGACGGTCGACGGCTCGGTGGAGTACAACGGCTGGAACGCCTACGCGGCCTTCGTGATGGCCCACACCGACTTTGAGCTGACCGCCGTCGAGGACAACTTCGACCCCTGGGGCCTGGTGGTGCAGGGCGGCTACAACATCCCGCTCAACGGCACGAGCGTCGAACCCTTCGCCCGCTACGAGCACATCGACCTCGACAACGCGGCCGTCCCCAGCGCCGGCGACCCGGACGCCGAGGACGATTTCGACCTGCTGACCTTCGGCGTGAACTGGTACCACAAGAAGCACGCGGCCAAGTTCACCGCTGACGTGGTCTGGGCGCTGGACCCCCTGCGGTCGGACCTTAAGGGCCTCAGCGACAGCCTCGGGCTGCTGCCGGACGACCCGAACGAAGAGGATCAGGTCGTCGCGCGCCTGCAGTACCAGCTGCTGTTTTAGATAGGTTTAACTTTACCTGTAGCGTCCTGAGCTGGCTACATCTGCGCCTGGCACAGGTCGTTTCCCGCAGATGCCTCTGGCGTCGATCGATTGCGCCGCCCGCTTGCGGCGTCGGCCTGCATCACCGATGCGCTGCAGAATCGCCTGCTCCCGCCTTCGCGAAGCCGCTTCGGCGGGCGTAGGAAGGTCGCCCTCGGCGCCAGGCTTGCCTCGCCGACGCTCAAGACGCTACATCCAAAGTTAAGACGCTCTAGGAAACCTGGATTGACGCAACGTGAATACGTCAAACCGCTCAGGACACAGGGGCGCTGATCGGTTTTCTTATACCTCGAACGTTTCGGACCCGTTCCAACGGTGCCCGGATCGAACCCATCCTGACACTCGATCGACTGGCGCATTCGCGCCGTCAATGATTCGGCACACCTTACCGAGCGGTTGCCCTCCCCCGCCGTGCATGGATGCAAGCGACTTCACTCACGTCCGCCCGACCAAGAGTTTCGCGCGGCTGAGCGCTCAACGAAAGGTGAACGCACTACCTGATTTCTGCCACGATGAGTGTCTTGTCGTCGGTCACTGACCCCTCGCGATAGCTGTCGACCCGGCCGAGGATGTGATCAGCCATCTCGAACAGTTCCAGCGTCATGGCGTCGGCCCCGATTCGCGCCAGGCCCTCCGTCCCAAGTTGCCGGCCCGAAGCCGCGGCCGTTTCGGTCACGCCATCGGTGTAGATCAGCAGTCGATCACCACGCTCGAGCTGAATCGAGTGCTCCGGCTCCCCTCCGAGAGCGTCCTCGAACACACCGATCATCCGGTTCTGGCTGGCGAGCGTCTCGACCGCGGCACTGCCGCCTCGAATGAGCAGCGGACTGGGGTGGCCGGCGCCGCAGTACGTCAACATTCGCGCCTCCACGTCGATCCGGGCGGCGACGAATGTAAGGTACAGATACGTGTCATTGAAGTACTCAAGAATAAACGCGTTCAGCGATCGGACGATCTCGGCGGGTGCACGGCTGTTGAGAATGTGATGTCGCACCTCACCGCTGACACGGGAAGCCAGAGCCGACGCCCCGATGCCGTGCCCGGTCACGTCGCACATGGTGATGTAACAGGTCGTCGAATCGGCGAATCGCACCTGGCAATAGTCGCCTCCGACTTGCTGAATCGGAATGTACCGGACGACCACATGGATCAGATCGTGGCGCACCTGTTTCGGCAACAGGCTGCGAGGCACCCTGGCCGCCAGATCCAACTCCCGCTGCATCTCCAACGCCGCTCGTTCCTCGCTTTCGCGCAGCGCATTCTCGGCGCGCTGGCGCGCGGCGATGATCCGGGCCATCGCGAGCACACACCTACGACCTTCAATCTCGATGGCCGAAGCCGAAATTTCGGCGGGGAGCTTGTCGCCGGCTTTCGTGAGGCACGTGAGCTCATCGGTCCAGGCGCTGCCCTCGTCAAGGACCGACCGCGTGAATTCGAGCAGCTGGGGCATTTCGTCCGGATGAATTGCGGAGACCGCAGTGGCAAGCAACTCCGCGTGACTGTAGCCAAGCATCCTGCAGGCGGTTGCGTTGGCTTCAAGAATTCTGTCGTGTGCGGGATCGATCATGATTGATGATGATGGCCGGCAACCTGGCGTCAGGGCCAACGCCGTGAATAAGCCGGCAGGCCCTTCTCTTAATCATGAGTGGCGCTTTCGGTCAAATGAAGGACGGGACCTGGCCATCATACCTTCGCTGCCAGGCGCCGCCCTGTCGCGATCGACACGCGGCCGATACGATCTTGGTCACACTTGAGGTTACACATGGCCATTAGCGAAATCGCAAGTAAGAATAATTCGCCACGGCCGATCGGCGAAGTCGCGGCAGAACTGGAAATCGGCGCGTCATACGTGATTCCGTACGGCGAACTGAAGGCGAAGATCCGCCTGGACGCTCGGTCAAGGACGTGGCTGGACAATCCAGCGTTCGGTTAACGCGTCCCACGGCCACCGAGCACACGGTGCGCAGACCGGCGATGGGCCGGAAAGCCCGGACGGAGACCGGGGGTATCGCTCGATCCCGCAGCAGGCCCATTTCATAAGCGACCGAAGGTCGCTTATTCTGCGGCTAATATGGATGCGATGATTCCCGCGATCACCTATCATCAGGTGTTGTCTGAGGACATGCCGATGCGCGAGCGCCGGCCGGGAGAGGGAATCCTTTCAGGTCAGATCTATCTGACGGCGTTTATTCAGCAGATGGATTACCTCGCGAAAGAGGGGTTCACGACCATCACCCATGATCAACTTTATCGATGGCTGATTGGCAAGGAAGAACTTGGCCCCAAGCCGATTGTCATCGACTTCGACGACCACTCGATGATCTCGTACATCAATGCGCTGCCCGTGATGCGGCAGCGCGGCCAGGTGGCGACGATGTACACGATCAGCGGCATCGCCGACGGCGACCCAACTCTACCGTCGGACATGTGGAGTATCGCCCGGATGCGGTGGCCGGAGCTGAAAAAACTGGTCGAGGCCGGCTGGGAAATCGGCGCGCACACACGCACTCATCTGTACCTCACCACCGCGCCCGATGGGCCTGAGGGCGACACGCAGGTCATGCGTGAGCTGGTCCAGGGGATGATCGACATCGAGAGCCACCTGGGTGTGACACCGCTGCACTTTGCCTATCCCAACGGGCTCTGGAATGAGCATGTCGAGGTGATGGTCAAGCAGGTGTACAGATCCGCGCGTCACTACAGCGGGGTGGGACGTGCCCAGTACATTTCAAGGAAAACGGACCGGTATCGCTTGCCCACGATGAATATCAACTACCTTCTGCCCTTTGAGGATTTCAGGCGTCTGGTCGATCGCACCGATCCCGATTTCTACTACTTCGAAGAGAGCCGGGCCATCGGGCACGCCGGTTCGCCCAATTAGATAATCTCCACCAGTTCGACCAGCACGCCTTCGGGGTCGCGGCAGTAGGTGCATTTGGCAATCCCTTCGGCGGAAACGGTGGGCGCGACGTTGAATTCGATCCCTTCGGCGACCAGCTTCTCGTGCAGGGCATCGAGATCGTCAATCTGCAGGGCAATGTGGTTGCATCCGACGTCGCAAGCCCGGCGCGGTTCGGGGACCGGCTGGGGATGCGACAGGTACTGCAGCAGCTCGATCGACACGCCGTCGTCGGCCTTAAGCTTGATCATCCAGATGTGCGCCCCCGGAACACCGACCACCTGCTCGACGATCGGGCTGTCATCCTTGAAATCCGCCCAGACCTCCATGCCCAGCAGGTCACGATAAAACCGCAGCGACGCCTTCATGTCGCTGACCACGATTCCCGTGTGACGAATGCCCCTGATGGCCACGTTGAACTCCTCGTCGCGGTAAGACGTCGTCCCGTTTGTCAGCATCCGGTGACGAGGGTAACGCCGTCTCCTGGGAAGAACAAAAATGTTCGGTGTCGATTCATAACCAAGAGGGTTCACGCCTACATAAGCACCCAGGCACGCACGATTGTGGCTGCGCGGCTTCATCAGCGGTTGTCGACCGATCTCGCTTTCAGGACCAGGTCGACAAACTGTCGTCGATAACCGCCTTTGTCCTCTCCGATTCCTTCCTCGGCCAGCTCGGCCACGGCGCCGTACGTGGCCGTGCCTCTGTAGGGTGAATCACGGAGAATCATTCCGAATGCTGCGACCGCGGCGGAAAACTTGAAGTCGCTGGTGGCCTGGGCGTAGCCCGTGCCCGGATCGCTTACGTGCGTTCTCATGAGCCTGCTGCGCTCGGCATCGGGCTGTTTGTACCGAAGCTTGATCGTCATCAATTCATCGCCGTGTGCTGTCTCGGATTTGCGATGCGGCTTTTTCTCTTTCGCCGGCCGTTCGTATCGCAATTCGTCGACGGCTGCCACCGGAACTTCGATCCCGGGAGGCACGACTTCGTACAGCGCGGTGACGGTGTGCCCGGATCCGATCTCACCGGCGTCTTTCGCATCATCGTTGAAGTCTTCCTTGGCCAGCAGCCGGTTTTCGTAGCCGATAAGGCGATAGGCCGCGACGTTGGCCGGATTGAACTCGACCTGAATCTTGACGTCTTTGGCGATCGTGATCAATGTCCCGCCCATTTGCTCGACGAGCACCTTGCGCCCCTCGTCGAGCGAGTCGATGTAGGCGTAGTTGCCGTTGCCCTTGTCGGCCAGCTTCTCCATCGTCGAGTCTTTGAGGTTGCCCTGTCCGAAACCGAGCACCGAAAGAAATACCCCTGACCTGCGCTTCGTTTCGATCATGCGAACCAGCTTGCTCTGGCTGGTCACGCCAACGTTGAAGTCGCCGTCGGTGGCCAGAATCACGCGGTTGATCCCTCCCTCGATGAAGTGTTCCGCGGCCACCTTGTACGCCAGTTCAATACCCGCACCCCCATTGGTCGAGCCGCCGGCCGCGAGCTGATCGAGTGCATGAAGGACCGTCTGCTTCCGGTCCATGGACGTGGACGGGATCGCTAGCCCGGTGGCGCTTGCATAGACCACGATGGCGATGCGGTCGTCGCCGTCCAGTTCGTTGACCAGCAGCTTCATCGAACGCTTTAGCAGATCCAGCTTGTCGGGTGATCGCATCGATCCGGACACGTCAATCAGAAAGACGAGGTTGGCGGACGGCCGAACATCCTGTTCCACCCGCCGGCCTCGTAGGCCGATGCGAACGAGGCGGTGTTTGAACGCCCACGGACAGCCGGCGATTTCGACATTAACGGAAAAGGGGTCATCACCTGCGGGCTGAGTGTAGTCATATCTGAAATAGTTGATCATCTCCTCAATGCGCACGGCACCGCGCGGCGGGGCGCGATGGTTCCGGTTCAGGAATCGGCGGATGATCGCATACGATGCCGTGTCCACGTCGATCGAGAACGTTGACAGAGGATGATCCGTCGCCCGCTTGAATGAGTTGTCCTTAATCTTGTCGAATGTGTCGGTGTTGAACGCAGCGCCTGGATCGGGTGCGCCAACGAGTTGTTCCCCGTCAAATAAAGTCGTCATATCTCCCATCGTGACGTGATCGGTCGGTGTGCCCGCAACACGGTTGTTGTGCTCCTCGACCACATACCCCAGGTCTTTCAGTCTCGAATTTCGTTCGGCATTCGTCGCCGCGTTGCTGTTGAGGTTGTTACGATTTCCAGGACTTACCGCCGACGGAACAGTTTCAGTCGGTTCGTGCAACGCATCGCCGTATGGAGCCGGAGCGCCAAGAGAGTTGTAAGAAAATCTCGACGCATCAGGTACGGCCGGCGAGGCGGAATATCTGGCCGCGCCCAGACCCGGCAAGAATAGACCCACGCTGACGGCCAACAAGATTATTGCGGCCAAAGCCAGGCAGATCACTCGCACTCGACGTAACGTGCGCTGTGTCCTGTCTCCTCGCTGCATTGCCGATTCGATGACGCGGTGGTGCTGACTGGTCAGCCCCGGTGCTTGTTCGTTTTTCAGTTCCGAAGCGACGACGGATGCGGTTTGCCGTACCTGGTCGACGAATTCTCGTGCACGTGCATCGTCGCCAAGCTTTGCCTCTACTTTCTTGCTTTGTTCCGCGTCGAGCTCGCCCAGCGCGTAAGCGGTCAGGTCGGGATCTTCGGCGGGCTGGTAAGGCATGTCGTTGGTCTCCATCATGAACGGACCGGCCTGGCCGGGTCCGTGTTCAGTTGTTCGCGCAGAGACTTCAGTGCGTGGTGAAGCAGGTACCCCACGTTCGAGACCGAGTCTTTCGTCACCTCACTGATTTGGCGGTACGACAGTCCGTGCTGAAATTTCATCCGAACGATTTCCTGCTGTCGCGTGGGCAGCGATGCAATGGCATTGAGAACTTGAGATTCGCGGTCGCGCTGCTCCATTGCCTGCGAAGGGCTCGGCCCCGCAGCCTCTTCACTCGCGATTCGTGTGTCGG
>CAUZBA010000174.1:0-6855 GCA_963577635.1 Phycisphaerae bacterium | reverse complement strand
CCTGCTGTAGTTCCCTTCGTCGCTCCGTCGCTTCTTCAACTACTCGCACTTCGATAACCACGCAGCGCTCGCTTGAAGATCCATCGCGACATCAGAAGGGATGCCACGGCGGCGATGATGGCGTAGCCGGCCAGTGCGCCTTCCCCCCTGGCCAGCGGCTTGGCCATGAACCGGGCGGGGACGTTGATCGCCAGCAGGATCGGGATGAGGAACGAAAACCCCAGGCGCAGCGGTGTGCCCAGCCGGCCCGTGTAGATCTCCATCGGGTAGCGCGAAAATATCGTGAGCGAGAACCAGAAGTCGTACAGCGTCTGGTTGCGCCCCATGACCACGCTCGCCGCGGCGAGGCTGACGATCACGCTGTACAGAATTGCCACTCCGCACGCGATGTACACGATGTAGAGCGTGACCTCGATCGGGCCGGGGGTAAATTCAATGTTCTTGAGGCCGTAAACCAGAAGCGCGATGCCGATGAGAGTCGTCGAAAGTCCGGACCACTTGATTCGCTCGAACGAGACGGCGAATTGCGTGTCGATGGGCTTGAGCAGGATGAAATCGAGATCGCCCTTGCGAATCAGTTCACTGAACCGATCCATGTTCGGCAGGATAAACACCTGAAGCACGCTGTTCACGATCATCGAGGTGGCCAGGAACACGAAGAAGGGATTTTTTGTCCACCCTGACCCCTTGCTGATCTCGGGCGTGTAGTGAAAGAGAACCAAGTAGAAGCAGAAATTCATCGCCGACCACGCGATGGACGTGCCGCATTCGATCAGAAAGTTGCCGCGAAACATCATGTCGCGCACGAGGCTGTTGCGCGCGAATGTGGCAAAGACGGCTGCGTAGGAGGGGCGTGTGGTCACCTGCGATCTATCCTCCGAAGCCGCTGTAGCGCTTGACGCCGGCGCGGTAGGCGAGGCGGCACGCGGTAGCGAAGAACAGGACCCACGCGAGTTGGATCCACAGGCCCTGCACGAGCGCCGGGCCCTGCTCGGTGCCCAGGAACACCGCGGCCGGGAAATAGGCCAGGTACTTGAACGGAAGCGCGTCGAACACCATGTCCACCGCAGGCCACTCTTCCAGCAGTTTGAGGTGGAACATGTGACCCGACAGGATGAAGTTAAGCAGCATGTAGACCAGCAGCAGTGAGCTGACCTCGAGAAACCAGAAACCGACCATGCCGATCAGCGCTTCGAGGAAGAATCCGATGAGAAACGCCATGATCAGCGAGGCAATGTAGGCTGCAAGGATCGGTGCTGACGGCCAGCCCGGGAAGAAGCCGCGGCACAGCGTGAAGACCAGCGCGAACGGCGCGAACGCGACCAGGTAGTACACCAGCTTCCAGGCCACGCGCTTCAACATCAGAAAGCCGATCAGGTCGATTGGCTGAATCAGGTACTTTTTGATCTCGCCGTCCCGGATTTCCATCGCGAGGCTCGATGCGAGCGTGGGCATGCTCGAGAACGCGCGGCTGATCGTCACCATCAGGTAGTAGGCGACGAAGTTGTCGCGCGAAAGGCCGGCAATGCTTTCGCCCGGTTTCTTGGCGGTGAAGACCGCCTGCCACAGCAGAATTTGCGTGACGATGGGAAGAAACCGCATCAGCGTCCCCAGGGCGAAGTCGGCACGGTAGATCAGCCGCTCTTCCACGCTGATGCGCAGGACGGTCCACCAGACGAGAATTCTCGATGTGGAGCTGTTCATGCCGGGTACGGGATTGTCAGGCAACAGGCGGTGGGGCCGCGGTCGAGATTTCCGGATCTTGACAGGATCACGGGAAGATCAGAGCAGGAGAGCAGAAAAGCGGAAGAGCACGAAAGTTGTCCAACTCCGATTTCCTGATTTCCTGCTCTCACGCTTTCTTGCCCTCGCGGATCCTGCCTACTCCGTCGTATGGTGTCGCGTAATCTTTCACCGGACCGCCTGGTTCTGCGGAAGCGTTACGTTCGGCTCGGCCGGTGCGACCGATGCCTGCGCGTCCTGACTGGTGATCGCGAACACTTCGGCGATGATCTGCTCCAGGGGCGGATCTTCGACGCTGACATCTTCGATCGAGTGTTCGGCGAGAACCCGGCCGACGACGTGGGTCACCTGGGCGCGGTCGACGCGCAACTTCAGGCGGGGTGGCCGGGCCTCGATGACCTGGCCGAACCCGGACATGTCGGGCATCGGTTCGCTGTCGAACTGAAAGGTGATGACCTTGTGGCCGCCGAAGCGGTCAATGATGCCCGTGAGCGATCCGTCGTACATGATCTGGCCTTGGTTGATCACGACGACGCGCTGGCACAGCGCCGCGACATCCTTCATGTAGTGGCTCGTGAGCAGGATCGTGATCTTGCGCAGTTCCTGGTAGTGGCGCAGAAACGTCTGAATGTTGTGCTGGGCAATGACATCCAGGCCGATGGTCGGTTCGTCGAGAAACAGAACATCGGGCCAGTGCAGCAGGGCCGCCGTAAGTTCCATCTTCATCCGTTCGCCGAGAGACAACTCGCGCACCGGCTGTCCCAGCAGATGTCGCAGGTCCAGAAGATCCACCAGTTCGTCGCGCCGCTGCTCGAACTGCGTCGGATCGATCTGGTAGATCTGCTGGTGCAGGCGGAACGATTCAGCGGCGGGCAGGTCCCACCAGAGCTGATTCTTTTGACCCATCACCAGCGCGAATCGCCGCCGGTAGGCGTTGTGGCGCTTCCAGGGCACGAATCCCATCACCCGGGCCGACCCGGACGTCGGGTTGATGACACCAGAAAGCAGTTTGAGCGTCGTCGTCTTGCCGGCACCATTCGGTCCGAGGAAGGCGACGAACTCGCCCTGATCCACGTGCAGGTCGATGCCACGAACGGCCTCGACCTGGCGGTATCGCCGATGGAAGAGCCCTCGAACCGACGCAGCGAGGCCCTCCTGCTTCTGGTAGACCCGGTAGGTCTTCGTCAACTTTTCAATTTCGATGATCGACATGGGTTGCGGGCGGGGACGGTCATGCAGATTGACTTCCAAAATGGTTCTGCGAACATGTTATCACTTGTCACCCAATAGGTTAAGAGCCGTAAGTCAAAAATAGTGACGGCCGCGACAGCGAGCTTGCTCGCTAAAGTCAAGAGTCCTCGCGCTCGGGCTGGTTCCCTGACTTTTGATTCTCACGACTTTAGCGCGCAAGCTCGCTGTTGAGGCCATCGACTTTCGACTGGAGCGATGAAATGGCGACAAACCCCCCAACCGTCCCGCCGATGACGTCCCGCCAGCGCGTCCTGGCGGCGCTGAATAGGCAGCCCGTTGACCGCACGCCGGTGTGCAATCCGACTTCGGTGGCCACGGTCGAGTTGATGGATCTTGTTGACGCCCACTTCCCGGCGGCTAACCGCGAACCCGAGAGGATGGCACGCCTCGCCGAGACGTCGTACACCGAGTTGGGCTTCGACACGATCATGCCGGTGTTCTCGATCATCCAGGAATCGTCGGCGCTGGGGTGCAACATCCAGTGGGAAGAAAAGGACAACTGGCCCACCGTGAAGATGGCCGAGCCGATCTGGGCTGAGCCCGAGGACATCAAGATCCCGTCGAATCTCTGCACCCACCCCGACACGACATGCGTGCTCGATGCGATCCGGATCTTGCGCAAGCGCTATGGCGACGAGGTGTGCATCATCGGCAAGACGATGGGTCCCTGGTCGCTGGGGTATCACTGCTTCGGAGTCGAACGTTTTCTACTCATGTCGCTGGACGACCCGGATAAGACCCGACTTTGCCTCGACAAGATGAAGCAGGCCACGATCGAATTCGGCCGGGCGCAGATCGATGCCGGGGTCGACGCGCTCACGCTGCCCGATCATGCCACCGGCGACCTGGTCAGCGGTGCCTACTACGAGAAGTACCTTCGCGAGATGCACACGCAGTTCGTCGAGGACATTCCGATTCCCCTGATTCTGCACATCTGCGGCAAGACGATGGACCGCATGCAGTACATCGCCAAGACCGGGATGGCCGCTTTCCATTACGATTCCAAGAATGATCCCGAGGAGTCGATGTGCATCTGCGATCACCGGATCTCACTGATCGGCAATATCAATAACCCGCAGACGCTCTACTCCCAAGGGCCGCAGCAGGTACACGACGAGGTGATTCATAACCTCGACGCGCACGTGCAGCTCGTCGGCGCCGAGTGCGCCATCCCGCTTCAGACGCCTATCGAGAACCTCAAGGCGATTCCGATGGCCGTGCGCGAATGGCATAAGGAACACGCAGCGAAGAATTGACCCCACCATGAGCAAGCTCCTGGAACGAATCGCGGCGGGAGAGGTATTAATCTCCGACGGTGCCACGGGCACCTATCTTCAGGCGAACGGTCTGGAACCGGGCGGCTGTCCGGAGGAATTCAACGAAAGCCACCCGCAGGTCATCCGTCAGATGGCTGCGGACTACTTCGAAGCCGGGTCCGACATGGTCGAGACCAACTCGTTTGGTGGCAGCCGCTACATGCTCAAGAAGTACAAGCACGGCGACAGCGTCGAAAGGTACAATCGCATGGCGGCCGAACACGCGCGAGCCGCGGCGCCGCCGGAAAGGTTCGTCCTGGGCTCGATCGGCCCCACCGGTGAATTTCTGGAGCCCAACGGCACCGCGACCGAGCAGGAAATGTTCGACGTCTTCGCCGAGCAGGCCCGCGGCCTTGCCGACGGCGGCATCGACGCATTCTGCATCGAAACGATGAGCGACATGGGCGAAATGTCCCTGGCCATCCGCGCCGCCAAGGAAACGACGGGCCTGCCCGTGTTCGCGACTTTGACGTTCGACAAAGGACCTCGCGGTTATTTCACGATGTTCGGCATCACGCCGGCTGGCGCGGCGGAGCAGCTTGGTGCTGCGGGCGCCGACGTCGTGGGTTCCAACTGCGGCATCGCGATCGAACAGATGATCGAGATCATCAGCAAGATGCGAGAGGCGACGGACAAGCCTATTCTGACCCACGTGAACGCGGGTATTCCCAAGATCGAGAAGGGGAAGATCGTTTACCCCGACGACCCGCAGCGAATGGCGGCCTTGTACCCGAAGCTGGTCGAGGCCGGCGCCAACATCGTCGGCGGCTGCTGCGGGACCGGACCGGATCACATTCGAGCGATTGCCAAGACGTTGCGGGGTTAGAAGTCGAGGGTTGCCGATGGAACTTTCAGATATCCATAACGAATCGATTCGCAATGAGATCGAGGAGTTCATCGAGCGCGAGGACGAGCGCCGCCACATCATCCAGCTCTACGGCAAGGCACGCCCGTCGTTGCAGGACCTCGCGGCGACGATCATCGAGGGCGCCCACCATGAAACCGATCGGCTGGCCAGGGCCGCGCTGGACGACGGCATCGAGGCCCTCGAAATCATGGACGACGGGCTGATCGCGGGCATGGCGATCGTGGGCATTAAGTTCAGGGAGAACTTCATCTTTGTTCCCGAAGTGCTCGCATGCGCGCGGGCCATGAAGGCAGGGATGGCCCACATCGAACCCATCCTCTCGGCATCGGGGATCGAACCGATCGGCAGGGTGATCATGGGCACGGTCAAGGGTGACCTGCACGATATCGGCAAGAACCTCTGCATCATGATGCTGCGCGGCGCCGGCTTCGAGGTGATCGATCTGGGTGTCGACACTTCGCCCGACGATTTCATCGAAGCCGTGGAAGAGCACCGGGCGCCGGTCGTGGGCATGTCGGCGCTGCTGACCACGACGATGCCGAACATGGGAAAGACGATCGAGGCCTTCATCGACGCCGACCTGCGCGACGACGTCAAGGTCATGGTCGGCGGCGCCCCCGTGACGCGCGAATTCGCCGACGACATGGGAGCCGACGCCTACGGGGACAACGCCATGGAGTGCGTCGAGGCGGCCAAGCGCCTGGTGGCGGAATCGGCCAAGTCGGAAACGTAAAAAAAAGGCACGAAGTGGATAGGAACGGAGTGGGAAGAAAGCGACGAAGCGACAGAGGGGTGGTCGCAGTTGATCAGTGAGCGATGGCAACTGCCTCCAGTGCGCGAGAGATCGGCGAAACAAGACTTGCACCTCGCCAATGAGGAGCGGGGCTTGATCCACAGCCCTTCGTCGCTCCGTCGCTCCGTTGCTTGCTTTCGCTACCTTCGTGCCTCCGTGCCTATTCCCGATCCTCGGTTCTTTCGCGCCTTTTCACTGGCAACGAGGTTATGCCTGGAGTCACTGAAAGATCAATGGATCCAATCGACCCTGACGAATACCGAAAACGCCTCACGCGGATCACGGAGATCTACTCCAAGATCGCCTCGCACGCCGATGAGCAGGCGCTGACGCGATGCCCTTACAAGAACCGTTTGGACCAGTGCACGGCGAGTTTCGGATGCCGGCACAAGCGCAAGCCGCGCAGTGCGGGCGAGCCGCCCGCGTGCGCCAGTGACGACAAGCTGGACTACCGAACTGCCTGGGAAACCGACCCGGAACAGGTCGACGAGGCGCGCCGGGCGCTTCAGCGTGAACGCGGTAGTAGATCGGACGCCATGGCCGAGCCCGCCACTGCACACGTCATGCACGATGACGAGAGCCGACCGGCCGTAACGGGTCGCACGATCTTCGATTACGCCGACGACTTGAGCGTCCGCGTGCCCACCTCGTGCGGGCGCACCGGTCACTGTCACGAGTGTGTCGTTGAGATCAGTGAGGGGTCGGAGGCGCTGTGCCCGCTCACTGAGGCAGAGTCGTTTCTCCGCGACCCCTACCGACTGGCGTGCCAGGCGGTGGTGCAGCATGCCGATCGGGACGTCGTTTTCGGCCTGCTGCGCCGGGCGCCCAAGATCCTCACCGACCAGGATCGGCGGCAGGTCGCGCTGGATCCGGCCGTCACGCGT
>CAUZBA010000173.1:0-6869 GCA_963577635.1 Phycisphaerae bacterium | reverse complement strand
GTTTCAGGATCACGGGCCTTCCGGCGTAGACACCGGTAATTCCCCTCTGCCGCCATGAGGTAAGTCTTGGGCATCCTGATCCTCCTGTCGGCGGCACTGGCAACGATTTTTTTCGTTGGCGCTGCGCTCATCGCCCACACGCTGCTGCATCCACCGCGAAAGACGTTTGCCGTGGCACTGGCCCGGCTGTTGCCCACCGATCCGCAGGCGCTCGGCCTGGCGTTCACCGAACGACGATTCCGACTGCCCGACGGTCTCTGGTCGGACGGCTGGGTCATTCAGGGCGCCAACGCTGCCGGACCGAACGTCATCTTCACGCACGGCTGGGCCGACAGCCGCTTCGGCGCGCTGACCTGGGTCCCGAAGATCGCGCCGAGCGCGGCTCGGATCGTGGTGTACGATCTGCGCGCCCACGGCGACTCGCCGGCGGCCACGTGCCAGCTTGGCACCGCCGAGGCCGAGGATCTTCTGGCACTGATTGATCAGAGCGACGACCCGCCCGGACGCGGCGGCGACCGCGAAGTTGTTCTCTGGGGTCACTCTCTGGGGGCAGCAACGGCAATCACCGCGGCGGCACTCGATGCAAAGCGCGGAACGCGGCGTGTTGCCGCCGTCGTCGCCGACGGTGTCTGCCGGACGCTGACCGAGCCGGTGGCGGCGCTACTTCGAAGCCGCAGGCTGCCCGCGTTCGCCCTGGTGCCCCTGGCACGGCTCGCGCTCGCGGCGCGCCTCGGCAGCGGCGTCCTGCGAGACGGTCTGGTCACCGACGCGGCCGCCCTGCGCTGCCCGCTGCTGCTGCTTCACGGCGGCGCCGACCCGATTTGCCCGGTTACATCGGCCCGACGGATCGCCGTGGCTGCCGGCAACGGGCACTTCGAAATCTTCGAGGGCGCGCGGCACGGAGATCTGGCGGACGTGGACCCGCAGCGGTACCGTGACGTCATCGATCGCTTCTACGCATCGTTGCCGCGACCCCGAACAAGAGCGTTTTAACTTTTGATGTAGCGTTCTGAGCGTCGGCGAAGCAAGCCTGGCGCGGAGGGCGAAGCAGGCGACCCCGCTGCGGGTCGTCGATGTCCGCCAGTACTGGCGGAACAAAGCCAGGCGCAGGTGCAGCCAGCTCAGGACGCTACAGTGAAATTTAAACCGCTCTAGACACGGAAACGACCAGTGAACGATCTGGCTCGCCGCATCGATCACACGCTGCTCAAGGCCGAGGCCACTCGGCCGCAAATACACCGGCTCGTCGCCGAGGCAACAGAGCACGAATTCGCGGCCGTCTGCATCCACGGCGTGTACGTCCGCGACGTGGCGCGAATGCTTCATGACACGTCGATCAAGACATGCGCGGTCGTGGCCTTTCCGCTCGGCGCCGCCGCGGTGACGGTCAAGGCCTCTGAGGCGAAAGCCGCAGCCGCCGACGGTGCCCGGGAAATCGACTTCGTGCCGCACCTGCCGTACCTGCTGAAGCAGGATGTGACCAGCGCGAGGGCCGAGATGGTCGAAATCGTCAAGGCAGCGCGATCGATCGACGGAAGCGTCGTCGTCAAGGCGATCCTCGAAACCTCGCTGCTGACTCAGAACGCTTCCCCGGCAGAAGCCGAAGCCCGCATCGCCACAGCGTGCGATGCGGCACGAGGCAGCGGCTGCGATTTTGTCAAGACGTCGACCGGGTTTCACCCGTCGGGCGGCGCGACCGTCGAGGCGGTGACGCTGTTGAAAAAACATTGCGGCCATCTTCGCGTCAAGGCGGCCGGGGGAATCCGCACCCGTGCCGACGCCGTGCGCATGATCGATGCCGGTGCCGATCGGCTCGGTTGCAGCGCAAGCGTGGCCATCGTCACCGAGCGATCGACTTTACAATGACACCGATGCAAACCGTCAACGTCGGCTCCATCCGCATCGGCCCCGACGCACCGCTGGCGATCATTGCCGGCCCCTGCGTCGCCGAGTCGGAGGATCTTTGCCTGCAGATCGCGCAAACGCTGCGCGACCGTTGCGCCGCGCTGGATCTCGGCTACATCTTCAAGGCGAGTTTCGACAAGGCCAACCGCACGTCGATCCACAGCGCGCGGGGCCCGGGCCCCGACGAGGGCTTCAAGATCCTCGAACGCGTCCGCACAACGCTGGGCGTTGCCGTGACGACGGATATCCATGAGGCTCCCCAGTCCGAGGCCGCTGCGCAGGCGGTGGACCTGATTCAGATCCCCGCGTTTCTGTGCCGCCAGACCGACCTGCTGGCAGCGGCGGCGGGCACCGGCCGACCGGTCAACGTCAAGAAGGGTCAGTTTCTTTCGCCGGACGAAATGCAAAACGTGGTTCAGAAGCTGCGCGACAGCGGCGGCGACACCCAGGTCATCCTGACCGAGCGCGGCACCTTCTTCGGGTACCGGCGCCTGGTGAACGACTTCGTGGGTCTTGGCGATCTGATGGAGATCGGGTGGCCGGTCTGCTTCGACGCGACCCACTCGACGCAGTTGCCCGGCGAAGAATCGCAGGGGGGCGCCACGGTCAGCGGCGGCCGGCCCGAACGCGCCCCGCTTCTGGCCCGCGCCGCCGTGGCCGCGGGCGTGCAGGCGATCTTTGTCGAGACCCATCCGGACCCTGCCGGTTCCCTGTCGGACGCGGCGACGACGCTGCCGCTGCAGCGCACTGTTTCGCTGCTGGGCGAGCTGGCCGCTTTGCGCGCCGTCGCGAGCGATGAGCGAGCGGCGGAACCCGGCAACGTCCAGCACGATTGACCTACCCCGCATTTCTCACCAGTTTTGCCGCTCGGTGGTGTAAAGACCAGCGGTGGTGGCACTTGAGGCGGAGCCTTCGATACTCGGCCGGTGACAGTGCGCACACCAGCGCGGCAGGTTCGTTTTCTGGCGAGGACGCACACGCGATCCTCCGCAGGCGTAGCTGAATACTACAGCGAGGACGGATCGGACGGAGGACGACCTTCCTTCGCCCGCCGAAGCGGGCTTCGCGAAGGCGGGAGCCAGCGAGCGAACCTGTCCGCTAGGCGGTGAAACTGGTGAGAAATGCGGGCTAGTAGAACCCAGCGACTCCATGAGGCGAGTCCCGATTCCAGGTCTCGAACGTCGTCACAAGCGCTGTCACTACCGATGAGGGAGTGGCGGAATGCCTTGTCCTTTCCTGTCGGGCTACACCTTGACCCTCCGTCGAACGACGCAACGCCTTTGCATCCGTTGGATTGAATGAAAGAAAAGGAAGGTTTCGCCATCGTCTCATCGGTCGCGACGGTTCCCCCGAAGTTTCGCGCCGTAGTACGCGGCGCCGCCGAACATCGCGAACGCGATCGGACCGCAGACGAGCATGACCGCAGCCATGCCCCGGGCACTGTGTCGTTCGTGGTGCCAGACCGGCGCGCCGGCGAGCAGCAGAACGGCCCAGACCGCGGGAATCAGAAGCAGGACACCGATCAGACTCAAGACGGGCACGGCGGCGGCCTTGATTCGATCCTGTTGCCCACTGCCGCGGCCGCGACTGCCGGACGTTGGTGGCCTCTGATCGGCGCGGCCAGCTTTGGCCAGTGCCTCGACCGGATCTTGGTCGACCCCGTCAACGTCGCGAACGGCGCTGTCTTTTGGAACGGTCGCCCGGGCGCTGCGGCTACGAGCGGCGCGGCGCAACGCCTTCGACGACCCCGCCATCCGGCTCAGGGCATCGGAACGACCGTCTTGTAAAGGGGTCATGCGTACTCGCCAAGCAGCTCGACCTGTACTTGTCGAATCCGAAAGCCCAGATTCGACTCGATCTGATCGAGCACGGGCTGGGGGATCCCGTCGAGCACTTGCTGGCCGAGTTGATTCGGCACATCTCGGACGTTCCCGGATTTCTCGCACCGCGTGTGCAGGTGATTGTGTACGGTCGCGTCGTAGTGCGCCGACGTGCCGTCACCCGCAAGCCTGACCGCCATACCGGCGCGGCAGAACACTTCAAGCGTGTTGTAGACGGTGGCGAGACTGATGCCCGGCATCTGCTTGCGGACGCCACAGTAAAGTTGATCCGCTGTGGGATGGGCCGTCGTAGCGCACAGGGCGTCGTAGATCGCGCGCCGCTGCCGCGTGCATCGCAGGCCCCGAAGGGCGAATTCGTCCCGCGCCTTGCTTCCCATGGTGACGGTCATCCTCGTACCCGAAAGTCTAGGCGGAAGGCCCCATCGTGTCACGCGTGAGGCGGGACGCCGAGCGCCGTCACGACCGATGAGGGAGTGACGAAATGCCTTGTTCTTCGGTCGAGCGACGGAATGCCCTTTCCCCCGTTAGCCACGCACTGCCTTGCTCCGCCGTCAAGCTACGCAATCCCCTGGCCCCTCATTGGGGCCGCGGAAGTGCACCTTCCCCGGCACCGCCGCGAGTGGCCACGGCCTGATGCCTCCCCGCCGTTGCTGTACACTTGCCCCATGGCCAGGCGAGCCATGACGTACGCCGAAGCCGGCGTGGATATCACCGCGGGCGACGATGTGGTCCGCCAGATCGCCGGCCACGTGCGGCGAACTCACGGCCCACGCGTCCTGGGCGGGCACGGCGCCTTCGCCGGGTGCTTCCGCCTCGACTACAACGAGAAGCTGTTCCGGAGAAACTTCCGCGAACCGGTCCTGGTGGCGTGTACGGACAGCGTCGGGTCCAAGGTGCTTCTGGCGTCAAAGCTCGGCATATACGACACGGTCGGCCAGGACTGCGTGGCGATGAACGTCAACGACCTGATCGTCCAGGGGGCCGAGCCCCTGTTCTTCGTGGACTACATCGGGATTCACCAGGACGTTCCGCAGCGCGTCGCGCAGATCGTCAAAGGCGTCGCCGACGGCTGCCAGATCGCCGGCTGTTCATTGATCAGCGGCGAAACGGCCGCGTTGAAGGATCTCTACGGCCCGGACGAGTTCGACCTTGTCGGTTTCGCCGTGGGGGTCTGTGAACGGCGGCGCATGATCGAAGAATCACACCCCGAAGCCGGAGACGTGATTCTCGGGCTGGCCGCCAGCGGCGTTCACTCGAACGGGTTCACGCTCGTCCGTGCGATCATCCGTGAACGGCAACTGGAACTCGACCGCGTCTACCCGGAGCTGGACGAAGCCCGGCCTCTCGGTGAGGTCCTGCTGACCCCGACAAGGATTTACGTCAAGCCGGTCGTTTCGGTCCTTCGCCGCTACCGCGTGAAGCGCCCGGTTCGGGGCATGGCTCACATTACCGGCGGGGGCCTGCCGAACAACGTGAACCGGGCGCTCGGGAGCCATCTGAACGCAAGGATCGACCGCGGTTCGTGGCAGGTGGGCCCGGTCTTCGGTTTCCTGCAGAAGCATGGGAACGTCGACGAGCAGGAGATGTTTCGCGTGTTCAACATGGGGATCGGCTTTGTCCTGATCGTCCGATCCCATTTCGCCGAGTCGATCCAGCACGCGCTGACGCGGTCGGGCGAAAAGGTCTGCGTCTTGGGACAGGTCGAACCGGGCACCGGGCAGGTGGTGCTGGATTAGGCAGTCCAACCTACGTGTCGTGAGTTCCACCGATAGCTATTTGTTATCGGTCGTACGAGCGTGCACATCGTGCCGCACGGTGATGGTTTGATCGCGACGGCGGCATGATGCCGGGCCGCAACGTTTCCCGTAAACTTATGAAAACACAGTGATTACGATGCACATCCCGATCTATTCCTCCGAATCGATGTCGTTTCCATCCCACATGCCGCCCAATCCCCATATCCGTCGGCACTCGCACCGGCCATTTATTATGAAGTAAGTGTCTTATTCCCAAATATTTATAAATTATCATGCGGCGCTGCGACCACCTTGAGATTTCTGGCAGACCCATTGTGGTAGACTCGCAGGATTCGAAAGAATCAGGGCACGGACGACATGCGGGTCGCGAATGGTGGAGGCCCAGAAGCAGGGGACAAAGAAGATGGATGAAGCGACCTTCCAGAGCAAACTCGCCGAGTTGATGGGCGAAATCTCGACGCTGCCCAAGGCCGAGCGCGACAAGCTGGCCAACCTGGCAGCCCAGACACAGCAGCGCCACCAGAAGCTGCGCAAGACCGTCAGCGACCTCCAGGAAAGCCTCGATTACCTGCGCGTGGCGATCAAATATCTCGTATTCGACCTTGAAGCGACGCGGCGGGAAAACCGATACCTGCGCGACATGCTTGAGCAGGATCAACCCGGCGACGCCGGCAACGACGCCGAGGAAGTGTGAGTAGGGGAAGGCACGGAGGCCGTGAGGCGGGACGCCGAGCGCCATCGCGAGCGAATAGCGAGAGACGGAATGCCTTGTCGATCCCGGCTCTATCAATTGAACTCGAGGACTGTCAACCGAAGCCGGGCAGCCCTCAAACACAACGCTTCATTCCGTGATCTGAGCATCCGCGGTACGAACGGCTAACAATCCCTGCTCAACTACCCACCTTTCGCCCCTGCCTGTATCATTCATTTCCCAAACGACACCGAAACAGGATCCGCGCGATGCATTTGCCTATCGACCCCCAACTGCTGCAGGTCCCGCACGAACCGACCATCGCGGCGCATATCGATCCGCGCCTTGCCGTGGCGCCGCCTTATCAGCACTACCGTGAGATGACGATCGATGAGATGCTGATGGAAAACCGGGTCATCTTTCTCGTCGGCGAAATCAACCACGTCAGCGCCACCGGCGTCATGATGCGTTTGCTGTACCTGCAGAACCAGAAAAAAGAGATGGATATCAGCCTGTACATCAATTCGCCGGGCGGCGGCGTGGACGACACGCTGGCGATCTACGACACCATGCAGTACCTCAGTTGCGAGGTCGCCACCTACTGCGTCGGCCGGGCCCAGTCAGGTGGAGCCGTGATCCTCGCCGCTGGCGCCAAGGGCAAACGCTACCTACTGC
>CAUZBA010000172.1:0-6870 GCA_963577635.1 Phycisphaerae bacterium | reverse complement strand
TAAGGCACGGATCAATTGCGAATCCTTTACGCCGCGCTGCGACTCGACGCCGCTGGAAACGTCCACGGCGTAGGGTCGGATGGTACGGATGGCCTCGGCGACATTCCCCGGCGTCAGGCCGCCGGCGATGATCACCGGTGGCGCCGCGTCGAGCGCGACACCTTGCAGGCATTCGGCCAGGGCCGCCCAGTCGAAGCGATGCCCGCTGCCGCCGGACAGCGACCCGTTCCGCTCGGCCGATTCGAAAAGGAGGCCGGCGACGTTGCTGATACCACGCCACGGCGCGCAGCATGACGCTGCGTCCGGGCCTGCGCGAAACCCGACCGCCTTGATCACGCGAAGCGGTTGCAAGGCGCGCACGTCATCGGGTGCCTCATGGCCATGAAGCTGCACCGCGTTGATGCCCAGCGACGCAGCCGTGCTCCTGATTCGTTCCGTCGGCGCATCGACGAACAGCGCGACCGGCTCGACGAATGCGGGCAGCCCATTCAGGATCGCGGAGGCCTGTTCGATCGAGACACACCGCGGCGAACCGGCCACGAAGACCAGGCCGATCGCATCGGCGCCGGCCTCCGCAGCGACGCTCGCGACGGTCGGATCGTTGACACCGCAGATCTTGATGCGTGTGGGCATGGGGTAGGGAAAGCGACGGAGCGACGAAGGGTGGTTGTTCGATCGCCGGTCCGTTTTGGCGACTCCGTAACCTGTTGCGGTTAATCAGTACCATTTCGGCACGGCATCATGTCGGTGTCTCCTGAGTCGCGACGATAGTCGCGACCCCCTTCGTCGCTTCGTCGCTTCTTCATTACGTCCCTTCGTCGCTTCTTCTTTCCAACTTCGCATATTGCAGAACCAGCGTCTTGACCCCCGCGTCCTCGAAATCGATCTGGGCCCGGGTCTGTGTTCCGGCGGCCGTGATTTTCATGACGCGGCCGGGGCCGAACTGCGGGTGGTGCACGATAGCGCCGGGCGGCCATTGTCCGGCGAGTGCCGCGGCCTCGTGGCGCTGTGAAGCGCCGATCTGGCTGTACTCGTCATCGAGGAACGGATCGGTCGTTGGCGATCCGTCCGATCGGTCCACGGCGTCGTCAGGCAATTCGTCGAGGAAACGGCTGGGGATCGTCGGCTGAACGCGGCCGAACACCGTGCGGGACCGGGCATGGCTGAGCGTCAGGTGGCGCTGCGCCCGCGTGATGCCCACGAAGCAGAGGCGCCGCTCCTCTTCGATTTGAATGCTATCGACCTGCGACTGACTGTGCGGCAGCAGGCCGTCTTCGACGCCGACAATGGCCACGCCCGGGAATTCCAGCCCCTTCGCCGCATGCAGTGTCATCAGGGTCACCGCGCCCTGTTCGGTGTCGATCGCGTCCACGTCGCTGACCAGGCTGATGCGCTCGAGAAACGCGGTGAGCTTGCCCGCGAGGGTCATGTCGGTACCGGCCGATTCCTGCCCGTCAACCTCCAGGTTGTCCTCGTACTCCATTTCGAACTGCTGGGCAGCGCTGAGCAATTCGCCGAGGTTGGCCAGGCGCTCCTGCTCGGGGTCCTTCTTGTCACTTCGATAATGCCGTTCGAGGCCCGATTCGATCAGCAGGGTTTCCACGAACCCGCGCAGCGTGTCGGGCGCGGGCGTGCCCGATGCAGACCGCCGTGCCGGCATCCCGGCCGCCACATCCAGGCCGGCCATACGGCGCCAAGTGGTGAGGGCGCTGTCGAACGACGTCACCGCGGTCTGGGCCCGCGCGTTGATCGAGGCGACCGCGGGCGCCTCGATCAACGCGTCCGCGAACGAAAGCTGCCGGGCCGCGGCGTGTGCCTGCAGCGACTTGACGGTCTGGTTGCTGATCCCGCGGGCTGGTGTATTGATGATCCGCAGCAGGTTGATCTCATCGGCCGGGTTGATGATGACGCGCAGGTAAGCGACGGCGTTCTTGATCTCCTGGCGGTCGTAGAACGCCGTGCCGCGAGCGATCTGATATGGCACGGCGGCCTGCAGCAGCGATTCTTCCAGGACGCGGCTCAATGAGTTGGTGCGGTAGAAGATCGCGAAATCCGACCACGGCAGGTTGTGCGCTGCGCGAAGGCTGGTGAACCAGTCAATGATGGAACGCGCTTCAGACCGTTCGTCGTTGCTAGCGATCACTCTGATGGCGTCCCCGGCTTCGTTCTCGGTCCACAGCGACTTGTGCTTGCGGTGCCGGTTGTTCCGGATCAGATGGTCGGCGCCCGCGATGATCCGCTTGGTGGATCGGTAGTTCTGCTCCAGTCTCACAACCTTCGCATCGGGGTAATGCGTTTCGAACTCAAGGATGTTGCGGATATCGGCGCCGCGCCAGCTGTAGATCGACTGGTCGGGATCACCCGTGGCACAAAGGTTGCGATGTTCACCCGCGAGGGCATGGGCCAGAATAAACTGGGAGTGATTGGTGTCCTGGTATTCGTCGATGAGCAGGTACTGGTAGCGTTGCCGCAATTCGCCCAGGACGTCCGCGTGTTCGCGCAGAAGCCGCACCATCCAGAACAGCAGGTCGTCGAAGTCCAGCGCATGATGGCGCAGCAGTGTCTGCTCGTACCGCCGGTAGATCCTGGCGACCTGACGGGTGTAGTAGTCGTTCGCGTCCTGGGCATAGGCCTCGGCATCAATCAATTCGTTCTTGGCATGGCTGATCGTGCCCAGAACCGTAGACGGCTGAAAGTTGGCGGTGCTGATTTCGAGCTCGTCGAGCACCTGTTTGATGGCGCGGGTCTGATCCGAGGTGTCGTAGATGGAGAATCCCGGCGGCAGGCTCATCGTTTCGGCATAGCGGCGCAGGATTCTGGCACAGAGGCTGTGAAACGTGCTGACCGTGACGGCCCGCGCCTGGCCCGGCGAAATCAGATGACCCACGCGGTCGCGCATCTCGCCGGCGGCCTTGTTGGTGAACGTAATGGCAAGGACGTGCCACGGCGGGATGCCGACCCCGATGATCAGGTGCGCCACACGCCTTGTGATCACCCGCGTCTTCCCAGAGCCGGCGCCGGCCAGGACCAGCAGCGGTCCATCGACATGCGTGACCGCCTCGCGCTGCGGATCGGTCAGGTCGGTCAGGAGGTCATTGGATTCCGGTTTAGTGGCACTCGGGGACATGCGGTCATGGTATCGAGATTCGGGGGAAAGCGACGGAGTGACGAAAGGGGAAGTCGACGCGATGAATCCGATAAAACCGCGCAACGCAACGCCGTCGCGGTCGATCGCAGAGCGCCCATCGCTCACTGATCAACTGCCACAACCCCTTCGCCACTTCGTCGCTCGCTATCAATTCAGATGCACGCCGTCCTGGCCCTCGGCGGGGCCGAGACGGTCGGCGATGGTGAGTGTCCGGCGCGTTTCATGCAGGCGCTGTTCGAGCCAATGGGCCCGGGTCGCCGCGTCGGGCTCGGCGAGCATGGCGTAGCGTTGTTCGGCGCTGTCGCACAACGTCATGATCGCCAGGTCCACCACCGCGGCGGTGGGCACTTCGCGGCTGAGCCAGTTGTGGATTGCGTTGACCGATTTGAGCGACTTGAGTGTCTCATCGCCCAGCAGCTGTTCAATACGGTGCCGCGACGAGTCGAGATCGATCTCCAACGTCGACTGGCTTTCCGTCGGCTCGAGAATCGCCGTGCGGTACGGTCCGTGCTCCACTTCCTCAAGAATGCGGGCCCGGCAGACGCCCTGAAGCAGAACGTCATAGCGACCATCCTTGAAACGCCGGTGTTTGACGATATAGCCGATGCACACGTGCGGCCGCACGGGGGGATTCCCCTCATACTCGGTCGTCCATTGGTCGCCGTCGAACGAGGCCATGGCGATCAGACCTCGTGAATCGAGCGAGTCGCTGGTCATGGCGCGGTAGCGCTGCTCGAATATGTGCAGCGGAATCGTGGCATGCGGCAACAGGACGCAGTTCGGAAGGGGGAACAGCGGCATCGGCTGGGTGAAATTGACGCGAAGAACTTCTTGATCCATGTCGAATTATAGACTGCGCTGCCGCTGTGTGATCGTGCGGGCGCGACGTGCCACGCGATGACGACGTCAGCCGCGAGCCTCGACACGGCGCCGAAGGCGTCTGCTGGGCGCCATCTCGAGCTCGGTTCGTTTAATCCTCACCTTATGAAACGGCGGCACTGAAGTGATGAGAAACACCGCTCCGTTGACTTCGGCTCCGCGGCCGATCACCGTCTCGCCGCCCAGGATAACCGCGCCGCCGTAGATGGTGACGTCATCCTCGATCGTGGGGTGTCGCTTTCGTCCTCGCCACATCTTGCCATCGCTTGGCGCCAGGGCCCCGAGCGTCACTCCCTGATAGAGCTGCACGCGGTCGCCGATCTGCGTGGTTTCCCCGATGACCACACCCGTGCCGTGGTCAATGAAGAAGGACTCGCCGATTTCGGCTCCGGGATGGATGTCCACGCCCGTTTCGTTGTGCGCGTATTCAGTCATGATCCGAGGCAGCAACGGAACCTTGAGCTTGTGCAGCTCATGGGCGACGCGGTAGATGAAGATCGCATCGATTCCGGGATAGCAGAATATGGCCTCGTCGGTGCCGACCGCGGCCGGGTCGCCACGGTAGGCCGCCTGGATATCCATCGCGAGCAGTCGGCGAATTTCCGGAATGCGATCGAACATCACCACGGTGATCCGTTCCGCCTGCTCGTCGCATTCGTCGCATTCGTCGCCTTCGCCCTTGCTTCCGACCCGGTTCAGTTCGTAGCGGAGGGACTGTCTGATCTGTTCATAGAGGTCGATGCGCAACTGGTTGAGCAATTCGTCCACATGCGGCCGAACCGATTCGGACGTCAACCGCTGGTCATCGAAGAACCCGGGGAAAACCAGCCGGCGAAACAGCTCGATGTTCTTGATGGTGCGGGCGCGGCTGGGAAGGAAAGTCGAATTGAGGTGGTGGGTACGGTCGTTGGTCTGATAACTGGCGACGATCTTCTCAACGATCTGCTTGAAACGCTCGTCGTTGGGCTTGGATTCACTCATGGGTCTGTTTCGGGATGTTGAGCGGTTTCAACCCAATCGCAGCGTCGTCATCTGGATGCATCTGCGCCTGGCTTTGTTCCGCCATTACTGGCAGACTTCGCCGGCGCTCAAAGCACTCTGTCTGAATTCAAAACGCGCCCGTGCCGAAGCAAAACGGCCCGCCGTATGACGAGCCGTTTTGGAATTTTACGCCATTCCTGATCTGCATCGCCCGACGGTTTTGCTCGAACCCCATTTCTAGGTGGGCGCATCGCCGGATCATCCAGGCCTTCCACTCGAAGGAGGCATGACCATCGTGTCCGAAATCCAGCTCCCATGGAGTTCATAAAGGTTCGAGCAAAAACCAGCATCGAACGATATGCGATCAACGGGAAAGCGCTTCTTCACTTGTCAAGAACAGATGCTTTTCGACTTCGTACGTATAGATGCCACTAAATTATAGTCAAAAACGTATCAGGTGTAAAGAGAAAATCTCGAGAAAGACAAACGTCCCCATCGGGCCGGAATCGCCGAATCGGGTCGGTGGGTGGGTAACGCCAATCCTTGATAGGATCACGGGATCCGAAACACGGTCATGGCTTGGTGTCGATTTCCAACCTGGTGCCGACGGTCAACACGTCGGGATCGGATCCGATCACCCTTCGATTGGCGCTGTAAATTCGGTTCCACGCCGCGCTGCTGCCGCAGTGACGGGCCGCGATGCTGCTGAGCGTATCACCGGGACGGATCGTGTAGGTACTAATCTTTCTTGCACGCAGCATCACCGTGCTGGGCCGGTTGGTGATGCTGGGCACGTTGAGAATCTGGCCGGGTTTGAGCGCCTTGGGATTGACACTCGGGTTGGCCTCCTTCAGATCGATCCAGCGTTGGTGTTCGCCGTATACCGTGACGGCGATCGACGTGAACGTGTCGCCTGGCTGAACGAGGTATCTGTCGCGGGACGGATACGTGGCGACCGTTTCGGCCGGACGTGGCGATGTGTCGTTGCCCGCATTGAGTGTCCGGCGCACGACGACGGGGGTCCGATCGAGGTCGGAACTGCGCCGCGCGGCTCGCGGCGACGAACCCGTCGGCAGGGTTGCGGTTTCACGTGCCGATTCGCCGCCACGCCGGACAATGGGGCGCGGCGCGTCGACATCCGTGGGCTGCCGGGATCGCCCTGCCGGCGGATCGCTGGTCGCCGGTTCCAGATCGCCGCGAACCTGGTCGCCGCGTGTCGTGAGGGCGGCCGGCGCGGGCCGCCGCGCCGGCCTGGGCATCTGCATTGGCTTGTCGTCGGTGCCGACTCGATCGTCGTCACCCATCACTGCCTTTGATGCCAGCCCGCGCAGTGACGTCGTGCGGCGTGACAGCACTGGCGATTGATCCGCGGCTGGTTGCGGGTTGCCGGACAAGGGCCGCGACGGCGGTACTGTGGAATCGACGGACTTCTGCCACGGTCGGCGCAGTTGCGATGAGGCGATCGGTTCGTCTTCGCGGGCGAGGTGCCGGGAAATCACCAGGATGCAAAGCGCTGCGGTGACCAGAAGTACAATGATGTATGAACGATTCATGGTTTGCCTCCGTGCAAGGTGTGCGTCCATGCAAGAGATTGTTTCTGCTGTTGCGAGTGTATCAGGCGACGCATCCGGCTGCCAGTCCGGCATTCCCGTGGCCTGAATCGTCTGCCGGCCGACGCCGCCAAATATGTACCCAAAGTTCGACAGGCTCCTAGCAGGACGCTGCAAAACCCCGGATTCTTGAATTTGCCCAAGAATCCCCAATCTGAAACTACCCCTCTCGCTTCGCAGATCGAGTCCGAACGCGTTGAAGGCGAAACTTTCAAAAATCTCAGGTACACATTTTTGCGCCGACCGAATTTT
>CAUZBA010000171.1:0-6873 GCA_963577635.1 Phycisphaerae bacterium | reverse complement strand
AAGGGTTGTGGCAGGGATCCCCTCAGATGCGTAAGCAGATCGTTAGCCGCTCATTCGCCCTGGTATCGAAGTTCGTGCGGAAAGCCTCCCCCCTTCGTCGCTCCGTCGCTCCGTCGCTGATCCCGCATGCGTGTTCTACTCCAGCGTGTCACCTCCGCCTCGGTCACTGTTGACGGCCAGACCGTCGGCGCGATCGAGCACGGGCTCCTGCTGCTCGTGGGTGTGGGCCAGGGCGACACCGAGGCCGACACCGACGCGCTGGCCGACAAGATCGTTCACCTTCGAATCTTCAACGACGAGCATGGAAAATTCAATCGGTCCTTGCTGGATGTCGGTGGCTCAGCGCTTGTGGTTTCGCAATTCACGTTGTACGCCGACGCCCGCCGGGGCCGGCGACCGAGCTTCAGCGGCGCAGCGCCGCCGCAGCACGCCGAGCCGTTGTGTGAACACCTTGTCGAACGACTTCTTGAACTGGGCGTGCCATGTGTGGCGGGCGGGCGGTTCGGCGCTGCAATGCGCGTTGAGATCCACAACGAAGGTCCAGTAACCATCTGGCTTGATTCCGCGGATCTGTGCGTTAATCATCAATAGACACGACAGGCGCCTGTTGGTACATTGCCTTGGTGATGACCAGACATCTGCTCGTAGCAGCCGCCGGTCTGTGCCCTCTTGTGGCAGGTGCGGCGCACGGGCAGGTGGATCTATATCGCTTCCAGCGCCAACTCGAGCAGATTCAGCGCGAAACCCGCCTGCTGGTCGACCACGACGTCCCTGCAGACCAGAGAGCACTGCTCGACTACGGCGGCTTCGTTGCCGTCAACTTTCTCGCGATTGATGACGTCAATCAAAACACGCACATTCTTCGCCAGACCGACCTGAATGGTTACCTGCGGGTCAATTTGGACGGGGCACACGAGTTTTTCCTCCGTGCACGCACCTCCTATAGAGACTTCAATACGGGCGACGCCTTTCGCAGCTCAGGCGATGATTGGGTCGAGCCCACGCTCGACCGCGCCCACTACCGGTTCGATCTTCAGCGATACCTCGCCGCCTACGAAGGCCGGGTGATTCCGGGCAACGTCATCGTTCAGGGCGGTCGCCAGCTCGTGCACTGGGCCAACGGCCTTACCCTCAGCCACGAGATCGACGGGGCCGTCGTTCAACTCAGCCGACGACGGTTGACTCTCGACATCCTCGCGGGCATCACGCGAGACAGTGCCACCGATCTGGACAGCTCGCGCCCTGGCTTTACCAACGAAACAAACCGCAATTTCCTGGGCGGAATGTTGAGTTTCAGACCGAACGCGCGGCATCGGCCCTACGTGTACGGCATTGTCCAACGTGACAACAACCCCAGCGAAGTCCTAGTGGCCGGCCGCACGACCACGAAATTCGAGTACAATAGCTACTACTTGGGCTTCGGCTCCAACGGGAGTCTCGGCGATCACGTGGTGTACGGCGCCGAATTTGTGTTCGAAGGCGGTGACGGTCTTTCCAACAGCATCAACGGCGCGGGAGCAGCCATCCCGCAAACGACGGAGGACATCGAGGCGTTCGCAATGGATGTGCGCCTGGACTATCTCGTCACCGACCGCAATCGCACGAGACTCAGCGCTGAATTCCTTCTGGCCAGCGGCGACACCGACCGAGACACCGCGACGAACACGATCGGCGGCAACGCGTCGGGGACGAAAGACCACGGATTCAACGCGTTCGGCCTGATCAACACGGGCCTGGCGTTCAATCCCGCGGTGTCAAACCTGATCATGGTCCGAGCCGGGGCGTCTACATTTCCCCTGAAGGGAAGTCACTGGTTCGATCGGCTGCAGTTGGGCGTCAATCTGTTCATGTTCAACAAGTTCAATCGGAACGGCGGGATTGACGAAGCCACGACGGACGGCACGATCCTCGGCTGGGAGTCGGATCTGTTTGCTAACTGGCAGGCGACCAGCGACGTGACGGTCTCTCTGAGATACGGTGTCTTCATTCCCGGCGATGCCATCGCCGGCGAACAAGATGAGCGGCACTTCTTCTTCTCGGGTCTCACGTTCGCCTTCTGAAGGAAGCACATGATGTTGCGCCAAGTGCTTTGGACGACGGTCGCGACACTGCCGGTCCTCCTCGGGGCCGCGGGGTGCAGCACCACCGAGGTCGCCGATCCGCTGACGGGCAACCTCGCCGCGAACGACGAAAACACGCAGTTGGAATTCTGGCACACACTGAACGACCGCAAGATCACCAGCAATGACGAAGCATTTCACGGAATATTGCTGCTGCTCGACAGCGAGGACACGCAGACGGACTATTCGGGACGCCTTGAGGCCCTTCGATCACGCGGCCTTATGCCGCCCGGATTCGACCGACCCGCGAACGAAGCCGTCAACCGCGGCACCGTGGCCGTCGCCGTCATGCGCACTCTCGATTTCAAGGGCGGTGTGATGACGCGGCTCTTTCCGTTCTCGGCCCGGTACGCGACTCGAGAATTGCAGTATTTGGGCCTGTACCCCAGAAGCAGCCCGCACCAGACCTTTTCCGGCCCCGAGTTTCTCGCGATCATCGGGCGCGTCGAAGACTACCAGCGGGTCGTCTCGGTGCGCCGACCGGCGGCGCAATTTCTCAATGAGGGCGAACCCACGACCGACGCCACCGGTGAATAGGGACGCGTTCACGACCAATCGTTCGGTTCAGCCCCTGCCCGCCGGATGCGTTGACGGTTCGATTCCGATTAGACTGCCCAGCCTCGTGAGCTTTCCCAGTTTTACCAGGTTTATGGGACTGTTCGGCGATGGCTGCTGCATCCGGTTTTTCATGCGTCAGGTCTCCAGCTATGATGATATCAGAGCGTCCTTCATCCATGACTCACCATAGGGGCGAAGCGCATCCGGCCAGCGAACTAATAAGAGCACCATTCATGAGGCGCGCCGCAACTTCTGCACACCGACTGCTCATCACCACCATCGTGTTCGCGTCGATGTTGACCGTGGCGACCGGCACGCATGCCTATCAGAACGCGGCCGTGCTGGGAGTCGAAACCGCCGAAGCGCCCCCGGAAGCCGATGCCCGACCGAAAGGCGCCCCACCTGCTGCGGCCGAGACGCCCTTGACACCGCCCGCCGAAGAAGCCGGCAAGCCGGATGCAGAAAAGGACGAGCGAAACGTCAATCCGCAACCGCAGACGGGTGAGCAGAATAAGGACGCGCCCAAGGATGCCAAGACGTCGCCAGGCGAGGTGACCGTGACCGTCGTGTCTGTGACGGGCATGGTGCAGGCACGCGTGGCGGCCGACAAGCCTTGGAAGCCGGCCAAGGTCGGCATGAAGTTGCCCCAGGGCGCAGAATTTCGCACCGGCCTGCGCAGCCAAGTCGTCATTGTCATCCCGCCGAACCAGAAGGTCGCCCTGGATCGACTCGGCGTGATCAAGGTGCTCCAGGTCATTCGCCTGCGGGGCAAGATCAAGACCGACATCGGGATGAAGTACGGCCGGGCCGTTTACAACGTCGAGGCCGCAGGGAAAGAGCATGAATCGACGATCCACGTGCCGGGCGCCACGCTCGCGGTGCGCGGGTCGACCGTGGGGGTGACCAGCCAAGGATGGATTCAACAGTTTTCCGTACGCGACGGGACCGGCGAATTTACGCCGCAAGAGGGCCAAGGCGCTACGATCAAGCGGAAACACATCGACGCCCCGGCCGAGACCGCGGCACAGATCGGTGAGGTCATCGCGGAGATGGACGGTCTGGCCAGCGTAGGGCTACCGGGCACGCCCGAGGGTATCGATGCGTCGCGCACGACGCTGAACGTCGTCAATGCCGATCCGATTGCACTCGCGTATCAAACCCGGAACAACAATGACACAACGGGTGCTCTTGACCCGACCGAGGAACGTCAGCAGGCCGACAACCCGGGCCTGAATCCCGGCGGTGGCCTGGGCTCTGACTTCTTCGGTCCGGTCAAGGTATCGGCGGTGCGTGAACGCGGCCGAAAGGGGGGATGTTGTGCGAATGTTATGCCTTGACGAACGGTGAACGGCGGCGGCCGTTCGGGTCCGACTCGGGAGGCGGTGGTGCCGAGCCGCCAACCGGCCCCGAACCAAAATGTCGCCGGCATGCTCGACATCTGGCTGACCTGGACGGGCAATGCCGATATGGACCTGGTGTGGACGACCCCCAACAACTTCTCGATCTGCCCGTTTAACGGCAGCGCTGTCGGCTGTGCCCAGACTTCACCAGACGGTGCCGTCGCCAGCATCGACAGCGCGGGCCCCAACGGCATGGAGAGCGTCCTGTTCGCCGACAGCTATCCTCCCGGCAACCACATCGGCACGGCGCAGCTGTTCAACGGTGTCAGTGCCGATTTCACGATTGACATGAAACTCAACGGTAACGTCATCAGCAGCTTCAGCGGCACGCTGGACCAGCAGAACCCGGAACTCATCGGCGTCGTCAATGTGCCCGCGAGTAGCGGTGGCGGAGGACATCCCTAAGAACTACCGGCCGCATTGCCTCGCCGACGGGGGGCCGACACGAATCCGGCATCCATCCGTGCCAGCGCGAAAAGGCGTTCTGGCCTCGGGGCCCTATCATTTCTTAGAGACGCATGACACGGATCGAGCGCAAGCTGCTGGTCCAATCCAGCCTCATTGGAACGGGGCTGACGCTGTTCGTCATGGTTGTCTACCTCCTGGGTGGCCTCGCTCCGATGGAGCGCCTGCTGTACGACCGTCGCGCCAGGGACTGCCAGTACTTCACGCCAGCGCCGACCGACCGGCTGGTCCACCTCGACATCGACGACCGGACACTTGAAGCCGTCGGCCGATGGCCGTGGCCGCGAAGTGAACTGGCCCACATCGTGGACGAACTTCGCCTGGCCGGGGCCAGGACGATCGCCTTCGACATTATCCTGCCGGACGCCGATCCGGGTCATGATGAAGTGCTCGCCACTGCGATTGCGCGGCACGGTGGTGTCCTGATTCCCATCCACTTCGACGTGGAGAAACCGAAAAAGACATCGGCGGCCGTCGAGGCGCTGGCCGACGCGCTGTACGAAAACGTGGAACTGGGTGTGACCGAAGCAAACGCCCTTCTCGTTCGGAAGGGATTCACGGTTGACGAGTTGACGGAGCAGACCGACGACAACCAGTTCATCGTCACGCGCCGCGATGCGATGCTCCGCCGCATCTGGCGTGAGTTCGATCGCGAGGTCACCGGCTGCTCCAGCAATGAGCTGCGCAATCGTGTGCTACCGCACACGGACACGTCCCTGACCGGTTCTGCCCTGCTTCGCCTCATGGAAAGCCAGTGCCATAAGGTCGAGTCACTCTGGCAACTACAACGGTTCAGCCGACCCGTGGATGAGAATCTACCGTCTATGGTGCCCATGATCGCATCCAACCCACCGCCCGCAATGCTTCTCGCACAAGCCGGAGCCACGGGCTTCGTCAACTACATTCCCGGCGAGGACGGCGTCGTGCGCACCCTTCCGCTCTGGGTGGAATACGACAACCGGATGTACCCCCAGCTCTCCTTCGCTCTCGCGACGCTCATGCTCGGCGCCGATCCTCGCGAACTGCGTGTCGGGGACGATCACATCGTCGTACCACGGCCCAATGGGGACCGCACGATCATCCCCATGCATCAAAGCAGGATGAAGGCCCTGGATCGCCGTGTGGGCATGCTCGTGGATCTTCCGTGGTTCGGGGCCAAGGGCGACTGGCTGAACATGTATGGTCCGAACGGCGCCCAGCACCTGCCGCTGGTGAAAGTCTGGGAAATGCACAAGACGCGCACGCGCATCAAGACGAACAGCGTCACGACCGACAGCGCCGTCAAGGCGATCTACGGTGTGACGGGCGACCTGGACAGATTGCTGGTCCTGCAGATCGATTCCGCCTCTGAGTCCGTTTCCGTGGCTCGAATCGAAGCGTCGTTAAGAAAACAGGTGGTCGGGGAACCGTTGCGTAATCTGTTTCAAAACAGAGAGAGTGCCCTGACGAAGCATGCCCAAGTATCGATCGACGAGGCATACCCCGACGGACGATGGCTCATCACCGACCAGGAGACGGAATATGATGTGATCAAGGAGCATGACGAAAACGGCAACGACGTGCTGAGAGTCTTCAGCACATTGATTGCGCTCGATCAGATCGAACCGCGCATCGAGCTGATCGACACCGTTCTGGGCGACGAGAATGTGAAGTGGATTATGGATCAATACACACAGATGACAAAGTCGCAACTCGAGGAATCTCTTGAAGATCCGACCACCAAGGCGTTTCTCGACGCGAGCAAAGCGCTCCGTGCGGTACGTCAGCCGCTGATCGACCTGAAGGAGCAGCTTCACACCGGTCGAGAGTCGCTCCGCCAGACATTCGAGGGCCGTGCCGTGCTGATCGGCTCCACGTCCACAGGCGCCCCAGATTTCAAGTCGACGAGCCTGCACGCGTCGTGCCCCGGCGTCGTCGTTCACGGGGTACTCTTCAACGCCATTATGACCGACCACTTTCTGAAGCGGGCCCCGCGTCTCAACTCTCTGGCGGTGCTTGTGGGCATGGGTATCATGGCCACGTGCGTCGCCGCCCTGTTCACGCCTTTCTACGCGCTGCTCATCTCAATCCTTCTCGGAGGCGCCTATTGGCTGGTCAACGGCCTGATCCTTTACGACTACGGCAACATGATCATGGACATTGCCGGACCGATCGTGGTCCTGCTCATCGTCTGGTCCGGCTGCACGGTTGCCCGGTTCGTCGTTGAGCGCCGCGAACGGGCACGAATCACGCGTCGATTCAGCAACTACGTCGATCCCGCTCTTGTCAACTACGTCATTGAACACCCCGAACAGGCCCGCCTCGACGGGCAGGTGCGAGAACTGACCGTC
>CAUZBA010000170.1:0-6902 GCA_963577635.1 Phycisphaerae bacterium | reverse complement strand
CGGCCGCGCAGTGGCGTCGTCCCAGCTCGGTCGACCAGCTTCAGGAGCTTGTCGAGCGATGTGAATATGGTTCCCCACGTCCGGTGGGCGTCCCCGTTCGACGTCAGCTTGTGGCGGGCCTTCTCGCAAAGATACAACTCGTCGATGCCCAGGCTCACGGGTAGTTGCCTGATTGGCCTGTGACTGGAGACGATCATCAACGGCGCGATCATCGTCCGCGTCCATGCGCTGACTTTGTCGAGATGGAAATAGAACCACTTGGGCAGGAAGACGATCTCGGGCGGGATCGAGGGAACTGCGGTGTAGCGGATCTGTCCCAGGGCCACGAGGTAGAACTTCGTAAAGCTGTTACACCGTTCGGCGCCGCCCAACCCGCGGATCACGGCACGGGCCAGCACCATGTGCGGTGCCTCGACTCTGTCGCCGCACAACTTCAGGGCGAAATACCCTTTGACGGTGGCCCCCAGGTCCGCCGGAGCCCCGGGGTACTGAACCCACGACCCGTCGGGTTGCTGAATTTTCCTGAGGTAGTTGGCGATCTTGGGTAAACGCGGGTCGTCCTCCTCCTTGAGTATCCACATCAGCAGGATGTATTCACTCTCGAGGATCGAATCGCCCTCGAGCTCGCCACACCAGTGGCCGGTGTCGGTCTGCTCGCTGAGCAATCGCTCCACCGCTTGATCGAGGGAGTGTCGCGCGCTCTTGATCAGCAGATTGCCGGTTGTTGAACCCGCGGCGGTTGAACCTGCCACCGTTGATTCTGTCGGAGTTGCCGTCGTCGCCTTCAGCTGCGTGGCAGCATATCGGCTCTCGTCCATGATCGTCGAATCGCCCATTCGCTGCCAGAGGTTATCAGAAGCCGCGTTTGCGTTCAACACGGCGAATCACGCCTCGCTTGAATGTTCATCGGCAGCATCCCACCGAACCTACTCGGACCCACGGGCGACGTTCGGCCCGATGGATACGATAATGCGGGTAAGTGGCAGCCGGACCGGTCGCCCACCGCACGCGGAATGGATCATGAGCCAATCCGAACCATCGGAGAGCGATCGTCATCACGGCGGAGCTGGCGATCACCGGCGCAGTGACGCACCTGCCGACCCGTCGACTACGGACGACGGCCCGGTCATGCCGGGCGATGCACCCGCGACAATTTCACCACCGGCGAGAGTGACCACCCAGCTCGCACAGCTCGTGGTCATCCCGGCGCTGATCGTGGCCGCGGCGATCGGCGCCTGGATGCTGTTCGTGTGGATCGCAGGTGCCAATGAAAGCCTCAAAGACCAGGTCGTTCGCCTTCGCGGTTGCAGCAGCGGTGGGCGGGGACCACTCGGTGTGCAGAACCCGGCGTACAAGGACTGCTGGCGCGCGGCATTCAACGTCGCGAACCTGATCGGCCAGATCGAAGACGCCGACGACCGGCGCGATCTTCATGAGAATCTCGTCGAGATCCTCGGCGCACCGGGCGACGAAGACGCCTCCCTGTTGCAGACGTACCTGCTCGTGGCGGTGGGCCGGCTTGGGCAACCCGGCGGAATCGAGGTTCTCTTGCGCTGGCTGGCCGCGCCGCAACCGGGATCCCGGCGCGGTGCGCTCAAGGGCCTGCGCCTCTGGCCCGACCATGATCTGCCTCGACTGCAGCGAGCATCGCGCCGGGCGCTGTCTCAACTGCGGCGATTGCTCAACGACGTTGACGCGGACGTGGCCTCCCGTGCGGCCGCGGCGCTGGGTGAACTGGCCACGGCCGAGGACGAAGACGTGCGGGCCTCATTGCAAGAGGCGTTGGAATCTGCGGGTCCGGCACGCCGCAACGTCCGTTGGCATGCGGCAATCTCCCTGGCGCGTCTGGGAGATGAACGCGGCACCGCAGTCGTCGCCGGCAAGCTGCTCGACCGTGACCAACTCGCACGCGAGGCCGACGGCGTCACGGGAGATGCCGCCAAGAGGCAAATGCAGTCAATCACGCAGGACGATATCATGCTCGGCGCACTGATGTTCGCCGCGGACTACACCGGCGATGAGATCTTCGATAAGATCAGCCGGCTGGCGGAGTCCGATCCGAGTCCGAACGTAAAAAAAGCTGCCCTCAAGGTGCTTTTGGTACGAAGAAAGAAAGAAGCAGGGCAGGATCCGTGACCGATCGCCGCCCTGCGGCCGCGCACGGCCGACCTGAACCCGCCCGATTCTTAATCTGCGACGGACGCTGAGGTTTCAGCGCGATGGCCGAAACACACGAAGAAGTCGTCAAAGTCTGGATCGCACCCGGTTGCATCGTCTGCGACTCCTGCGAAACGGATTGCCCCGAGGTGTTCGAGGTCCAGGAAGAGACCTGCATCATCCGGCCCGAGGCCCTGTCCGCGGAATTCAACCGGCCCCTGACGCCGTCAATCAAGATCGCGGCCGAGGGTTGCCCGGTCGACGTCATCAAGTTCGAAACGGTCGAGGCCGAGGGCCCGGAACCCTGGGCCGGTCAGGAGCAGGAACAGGTCGCGTCGGCTGCGGCACCCGCTGCGGGCGGACACGGAGCCCGGCCCGCGGCGCCGGCGATTCCGCAGGGCCCGCCCGACCCGAAATGGGCGGGCCTGCTCGCCGCAGCCCACACCAGTGGCAGCCGGTCGGCCGGCGGCCCGGTGGTGACCGTTCGCAGCGCCACCGCGCCTGCCGAGGCGATTACTGCGGCTCTGCCCCACGACGCGCCGCCCGACGCTCTTGCCGCCGCGATGGTTGGCAGCGGATTCTCACGACCCAGACCGAACGTGGCCGACCGCATCCGCGAGCGAGCCGCGGATCTGCTCGCTGCGGCAAGCGTGACTAGGCGGCAGTTCAGCCTGAGCCTGGCCCTGGCATGGGGCTCCATGGCCGCGACCGCCGCCATGGCCCTCGGGGCGCTGCAGGCGTTCATGGTTCCCAAGTTGATCAAGGAAGCCCCGAGCATCTTCCGCGCCGGTCGATTGCAGGAATACCCTGTAGACGGCGTCTACACGACGTACAAGAAAAGCAACCAGGTGTGGATCATCCGAAAGGGCAGCACCCTCTTTGCCCTGAGCACGACCTGCACGCACCTGGGCTGCATCCCCAACTGGCTCTCCGCAGACCAGAAATTCAAGTGCCCGTGCCACGGGTCCGGGTTCCGCATGGACGGCGTGAACTTCGAGGGCCCGGCACCGCGACCGCTCGAACGAGTCAAGATTGCCCTGGACGGGGAGTTTATCGTTCTGGACAAGTCAATGAGATATCGCAAAGAATTGGGCCAATGGGGACAGGACGGCTCCCAAATCACGGTCTGACTCGGTTTCACGGTTGCACGCCTCGGTACATCCACCACAATACGCCCATGCGCACCCACGCGCAACGATGTGCGGTGTGCCGGCGGCAACCATGCACTCAGGGGTTCGAGCGCGAGGCGGATTCGTTCGCCAGGTATGAAGGCTCATGCTGAATTACATCCGATCCACACAGATCTGGAACTCGATATTTCGTCACGGAATCCCGCGCGATCGCCGGACCCGCGTCATGGCCGTGATGAGCAACGTTTTTCTTCACCTTCATCCCGTGGCGGTGCGCAAGAGCGGGATTCGCCTCTCCTTCACGTGGTGCATGGGGGGGCTGACCTTCTTCCTGTTTCTGGCCGAGACGATCAGCGGCGTGCTGCTGATGTTCTATTACCGCCCCGTCGTGGAGTACGCCTACGTGGACATTCAGGCGCTACGCGCACACATCACGCTGGGCGTCCTGCGCGAAATTCATCGGTGGGGTGCCCATGCGATGATCATTTCCATCTGGCTGCACATGATGCGCGTGTTTCTCACCGGGTCGTACAAGCCGCCGCGTGAGTTCAACTGGGGCGTCGGCGTGATCCTGCTGGTGATCACGATGTTGCTTTCGTTTACGGGATACCTGCTTCCCTGGGACCAGTTGGCGATCTGGGCGATCACCGTCGGTTCCAACATGGGCAAGGCGACGCCCCTCGTCGGGATGCAGGGTCCGTTCATCGGCGTTCTGGCGATCGGAGGCGTCCCGCTGGTCACGCCGCGGTCCGATGCCGCGTTCATGCTGCTGGCCGGGACGAGCGTCGGCGAGAACGCGCTGCTGCGGTTTTACGTACTGCACTGCATCGCATTGCCGCTGGTTGCGGCAACGCTGATCGCCGTGCACTTCTGGCGGATCAGAAAGGACGGCGGCATCAGCGGGCCGATGTGATTAAGAGAGGCACGTAGGCACGAAGGGGGGAATGGTGATGCCGAATTATTTTGGACTGATCAGAGATCTCTGACACTCGACCCTGATCCCCGCACACCTGACGCTGATGCTTCCACCCATCACCACTCTCGCGGTCGCGGACGGCCCCATCATCGACGTGCCTGCGCTGGAGCCGGTCAAGGACCTCATCAACCGGTTGAGCGTGCCGGAGATCAGTCTTCCTTTTTTCTTTCTGCCGCTGTTCGTCCTGATGATTGTGCTCTACCGGCAGTGGACCCGCCCGGTCATTGCGGCGCTGCTGGCTCTGATGTTCTTCGGCGTCTACTTCGGCGCCATGCTCATCGACACCAATTATTCGCTGATCCTCCAGAAGGCGGACAACGTCCCGATCACGATCATGCTTGTGGGTCTTGGCCTGTGCCTGTGGATGACTTTTCGGCAGGCGGCCATCAATGACGATCGAATCAGGGCAGGCAAACCGTTGATCCAGGAGGACAAGGACGACAAGGTCCTGGTCTGGCCGGACCTGGTCTACACGGAAATGATCTGCCTGGTCCTGGGCAGCGTCGCACTGATTCTCTGGTCGATCCTGCTCAAGGCGCCGCTCGAGGCGCCGGCCAACCCCGCCGGGCCACCGAACCCTTCGAAAGCGCCGTGGTATTTCCTGGGCCTCCAGGAAATGCTCGTCTACTACGACCCCTGGATGGCCGGCGTGATCCTGCCGGGGCTGATCGTCGTCGGTCTGATCGCCATGCCGTACCTCGACACGAACCCTAAGGGCAACGGCTACTTCACGCTGCGTGAACGGCGATTCGCGATCAGCGTCTGGCTTTTCGGATTCATCGTGCTCTGGGTGGTCCTGATCGTTTTCGGCACCTTTCTTCGAGGCCCGAACTGGAATTTCTTCGGGCCATTTCAATATTGGGACGCGCACAAGCAGGTGCCGCTCACCAACGTCAACCTGAGCGACTACTTCTGGCTCTGGTGGCTGGGCCAGCCGCTGCCCACGGCGTCAACGCACGGGCCGTTCTACTACGTGTTCCGCGAAGCCTTCGGCATCATCCTGACCGCGGCCTGGATCTTTATTCTTCCCGTTATCCTGGCCAAGACGATCATGCGCCGCATGGTGCCGGTCCGGTTCATCACTATGGCGTTTCTGCTCGTCGTGATGGCCCTTCTGCCGCTCAAGATGGTGTTGCGGTGGCTCTTCATCCTGAAGTATTTCGTGTACCTTCCGGAATTCAATCTCAACCTGTGACACCATGCGACCCGCGGGACATCGTCCGCCGCTACCACCAGCGCACCAAACACCACTTCAATCGATATGCGCCGTCGCCGGGAGTCATGGATTGGGACACACAGCCCGATCCCTTTCGCCGGTTCGAAGGCGCCCCACAACACCCGCTGCCGAAGCCTGACGACGACCGAACGCCTCCCTACGACGTGATCTACACCGCCGATGCGCCCCGGGTCTCGGTCACGATCGATGCCGTGTCGCGCCTGCTGTACTACTCGATGGCGCTTTCCGCGTGGAAGGAATACCGCCAGGCGCGCTGGTCGCTTCGCGTCAACCCGTCGAGCGGCAATCTGCACCCCACCGAGGCGTACCTGGTGATCGACGCGGTGGACGGCCTGCACCCACAAGCGGGGCTATACCACTATGCGCCTCACGTGCACGGCCTGGAGCGACGGACGCAGTTCGACCGGTCGACATGGTCTGCGCTGACCGGCGACCTGCCCCCCGGAGCGTTTCTGATCGGGCTCAGCTCGATCCCCTGGCGTGAGGCGTGGAAGTACGGTGAACGCGCCTACCGCTACTGCCAGCACGACGCGGGCCACGCGCTGGCGGCGCTGCGCCTGTCGGCCGCCACCCTGGGCTGGTCGCTGCGCCTGCTGCCGCACGTCGATGACGATCGGATCGAACTGCTTCTGGGCCTGCGCCGTCCGGAGGCAGGGCACGATCTTGAACGCGAGTCGGCGTGCCTGTTGATGGTGGTCGATCCGGCCGGTCGCGACATCGAGACGGAGCCCATCCGGCTGCCGAACGAACCGCTGCAACGGATGGCGAGCGGCACCTGGCACGGCACCGCGAACCGACTCAGCACCGGGCACCGTCCGTGGCCGCAGATCGATCAGGTTGAAAACGCCTGTCGGGTTGCGGGCAGCGGCGACGCCGGCCTTACGGGACCCAGGTGTGAGTCGCCACAAGCTAACCTCGTGCCATCCCCATCGGCGGCCGCTTCCGCGGGACGGATCATTCGTCGGCGCCGCAGCGCCCTGTCGATGGACGGCGCGACAGGCATCAGCCTCGCCACCTTCTGCTGCATGCTCGCGCGCGTCCTGCCCTCGGCGACGCGATCACCTTGGGACGCACTGACATGGCAGCCTTGCGTCCACCTGGCCATCTTCGTTCATCGCGTGGACGATCTACCGCCCGGTCTTTATGCCCTGGTCCGCGCCGAAGCGCAGCGCGAAGCGCTGCAGGCCGCCATGCATCGGTCGTTCGAGTGGGACGTCCCGGCGGATATCGCGTGCCAACTGCCTTTGTTTCGGCTCACTGACGACCACTTCGGCGACATCGCCGCGCGGATCAGTTGCCATCAGGACATCGCCGGCGCCGGCGCGTTCAGTCTCGGGATGATCGCCTGTTTCGAACCGATGATCCGTCGGTATGGCGCGAAGACCTATCGGCAACTCTTCTG
>CAUZBA010000169.1:0-6936 GCA_963577635.1 Phycisphaerae bacterium | reverse complement strand
ATCTCTGGAGGTGAACCGGCGCCGCCATCCTATTACGCCGGCATCGCGCGGAATCTCGGACGCGCCCGGATGCCCACCTTTGTCGTGCCCGGCGACAACGAATGGAACGATCAGGAGGACCCGGACCGCGCCTGGCAGGTCTGGAAACGATTCTTCATGCATCATCACCGGCACTGGGATCGTGCGGGCTCATTGAAGAAGATGTACGCGGCGAGCGGTGGCGTCCAGCACCAGGCGGGCCGGCCCGAGAACTTCGCCCTCGTGCGCAAGGGCGTCCTGATCGTCGGCATTAATCTGACGGGTGGGCACGTGCACGACGCGGACGAGTGGGACCGGCGCCTCTTGGACGATGCCCGCTGGGTTGGGAAGAACTATCAGCAATACAGCGACCAGGTGCGCGCGGCGGTCGTCCTGGCCCATGCGGCCCCCACGCGCACGTTCACCGCGCCGTTCCGCACCGCGTCCGAGGCCTTCGGCAAACCGGTGCTCTACCTCCACGCCGACGGCCACACCTGGAACGTCGCCCGTCCCTGGCCCGAAAAGAACATCCTCAAGGTCCAGACGGACCAGCTGGGCATCGCCCCGCCACTGCTCGTCACGGTCAAGGAGCATGGACACGAACTCTTTCAGTTCGATCGCCAATTCATGCGCGGGCCTTATCTCGCCCTGGGCACGCCGTCTTCGATGTCCATCGTGTGGCGTACGAGGCGGCCGATCGATCCCGTCGTGCGCTACGGCCGCTCGCCCGACAGGCTTGACTGGTCGACCTCGAGATCGGATGTCCTGGTCAAGACGAAGGATCACACCGAAAAGTCACTGGCTCTGCACAGCTGCGCCGACGGTGTGCGTCAATACGAAGCGACGATCAGCGATCTGAAGCCGTCGACCACGTATTACTACGCTGTGTACGATCGAGATCAGCTCCTCGCGGGCGGTGATCGGACGTACCGCTTCAAGACCCACCCCCCGCTGGGCGCCTCCAGCCCCCTGAGATTCTGGGTCGTCGGCGATTCAGGCACGGGTAACCAGAACCAGGCCGACGTTCACCTTGCCATGCGGTCATTGACGGGCAGGCGCCATCCCATCGACATCTATCTGCACGTCGGCGACATGGCATACAACGACGGAAAGGATCACGAGTTCGAGTGGCGTTTCTTCAAACCCTATCGACGGACGCTGCGCCACACGGTCTGCTGGCCGGTCATGGGCAACCATGAAGGCCAGACATCCAACGGACATACGGGCATCGGGCCCTATTACGACGCGTATGTCCTGCCCACGCGCGGCGAGGCCGGCGGCCTGGCCTCGGGAACGGAGGCGTACTACTCCTTCGATTATGGCAATGCCCATTTCATCGCGCTCGATTCATTTGATCTGGATCGCTCCCCCGATGCGGCAATGGCTCGATGGCTCAGGAAAGACCTGGAGCAGACGCGCGCCGACTGGATCTTCGCCTACTGGCATCACCCTCCGTACACGAAGGGTTCACACGACAGCGACACCGAGGTGGAGCTCGTGGAAATGCGCGAGAACATCATGCCCATTCTCGAGGACGGGGGCGTGGACATCGTCTTCACCGGCCATTCGCACATCTACGAGCGCTCCATGCTCATCGACGGCGCCTATGCCACGCCAACCTCCGCCGAGGGTGTCGTGTTGGACGACGGCGACGGCGACCCAAGCGGAGACGGAGCCTACAGGAAAGGCGGCGGTCGGCGCCCGCATGAGGGGACGGTCGCGATCGTGACCGGGCACGGCGGCACGGGCCTCGGACGCAAGGGAACGATGCCCATCATGCGACGCGTGATTTACCCCGAGCACGGATCAGTGATTGTCGACGTCCACGGGGACACCGCGACGGCCATCATGCTGAACTCCAAGGGCGAGCAACGGGATCGATTCAGGATCGTGAAGCGCGGCGCTGTCACGCCGAAGCGCGTGATTGATCCGTTTCAATTGAACGACGACACCAGCAGTCAGTAAATGAAAGTGCCACCAACGCGGCGCAGAACATCGCTGATCTGACCGCGCTCACCGACGCCCTAGCCGCGCTGCCAGAAGCCGACCGCCCCGTTGTCGTCGCGCACGTGGCAGCCCTAGCTCGTCTCGGTCCCGCTAAGCGGGCAGCGATCCTAACCCTCACCGGACCCGACGACGGCACGCAAGAAACGTGAACTGCAGTTCACACAACCGGAACCATGGTGCCGCTTTTCGCCTGCTGCCCCCCGATCGCGCCGTGCCTGCGCGTATGATTGCAGTAGTCGCTGTGGCGACCCCAACAGGAGCGACTGACATGGCCAACCCAAACTTCAAGCCCATCTACGTGCCGCTGGATCTCTACGACCAGATCGAGAAACTGCGATGGCAGATCACCCTCTGGCGTCTGCAACGCAAAGGTAACCCTCGCGTCCCCATGCACCGCGTGGTCGAGATCGCAGTCAGGGAGGCTAAGCTGAAGGAGCGACTCGACAAGGAGACCCAGGACCCGCCATCGGTGGAGAAATAGGGGCGAATGCGGTTCGGTCGCAGGCCCGTGGCGTCAACGAAGTACGCGGTGCAAGTCTGGTCCGTCGTGATTCAGCGAGGGGCATGGGGGGAGATGCGACGAGGTCGATCTAATCTTTAACCCCGCGCAGATTTCTCGGAAATATTCGGCGAACAAAGGATGCATGAGAACTCCATGCGCCGTTGCAGCCGACCTGCTGAACTGGTGGCCTTTCGTTGCCGGACGCAAATCCGCCTGTGGGGCTTTCAATTCGACGGGGGGGGGTTGTTATGGTGCTCGAATGGCCCGGCGGCGGAGTCGGGCGAACGGTATCTGGGATATGTCGGGATAAGAATGTTCCTGCCGCGCCTCGGTTTCACGTTGCTCTTTCTCTTGGCGGCCGACTGCCGGGCGGGGGAGCTGATTGTGGCCCAGTGCTCGAAGACGGACGCGGCGCCTCTGATCGACGGATCGCTGGAGGACAAGGCTTGGGTCCGCCCGGGGTGGATGACCGGCTTTTTCGTCCTGGGCACGCGCGACCGCGCCGCGAAGCAGACCAGCGTCTCGGTGTGCCATGACGGCGAGCGGCTCTATGTCGCGGCCCGGCTGTCCGAGCCGCAACCGGAATCGTTGCAGAAGGAGCACGCCAAGCGCGACGCGGATCTCTGGGAAGACGACTGCTTCGAGGTGTTCGTCGTCGGCAACGACGAACGCCGGACTGTCTACCATTTCATTGTTAACGCGAACGGGGCCCTGTACGACGCGAAGGGCGGACATAGGCGCTGGAACGCGGATGTCGCCGTCGCCTGCGGGAAGGGCCAGGAGCACTGGACGGTCGAGCTGGGGATTCCGTTTTCAGACCTCGATGTGGCCGAGCCCAGCGGCAAGGCGTTCGCGGTGAACTGGTGTCGCCAAGACAAGGTGTCGGCCGTTCTCTCGTCCTGGTCGCCGCTGCAGGCTCGTTTTCTGGAGCCGGAACGCTTCGGCGTTCTCCTGATCGACACCGACGTGTCCGCGCTGACCGAACAGCACCTCGAAGCGCTTCGAGTCTCCGCGCCGGCGCCGGAGCCGAATGACCTTGTCGCCAACGGGAGCTTCGAGCTCCTCGTGTCGGGCATCGTGGGAGACTACCCGCGACACTGGGCCGAGCAGCGCTGGACGCACGAAGACCGGCTGGAGGTCGTGAGCGATCCGCGGGGCGCCCACTGGGGCCGGCGATACCTGCGGTTGTCGGCGCCTGGTGATGCAGAGATAAGGGTACACAGCACGTCCAGGGAACCCATTGAGCTTCAGCCAGGGAGCAGCTACACCCTGAGGGCATGGGCCCGCAAGGAGCCCGGCACTGGTGAGGCGACCCTGTTCATAGAGCCTGGAAAGGGCAAGGCGAAGCTCACGGATGAGTGGAAGCAATACACCTGCACCTATTCTCATCCTTCCGATGCCGGGGCTGTGGAAACAGGAATGTACATAGGGATTCTTGGGGGTCCTGCGGCAGTAGACGATGTCTCTGCGGTGCAGGGAGATGCTGACCCGCAGGTCGCAGCGGAGTTGAAGGTACAGCGCAGTGGAATCAAGGCCCTTCGGACAAGCAGGGACTGGAGGAGGGTGAGGGGGGAGCCGCTATGGGAACAGCGCGCAGAAATAGCGGTAAGCGAGGTCATGGGAGTGAATGTCAGTGCAGCGCTGGTGGATATGGAGATACAGGATATCTTCCCCGGCCGCTTTACCTACAGGTATTTCAACGGCAAACGACTCAAGGTCGTTGATGCAGCTTCCGCGGCCGGGGGCAAGGAAGTCCCCTGGGCACTTGTGAGCCTGACAGAAAGTAATGAGCGGGTGGTCAAGGGCAAAGGAAGATTCAGCATTGTATTCCTGGCGTCCCTTCCAGCCCGGTCAACCAAGACCTACCACGTGTATCTTGCGGCTGAGGCGGAAGGGGAGCAAGAGGTTGAATACCTTGACGATGTTCCCGAGCAGCTGGAGCGCAGTGCAAGTTATCCACACCAGCTGGATTGGTGGCGTGAAGGAGTGGAGAAGCGCGTGGACATCACCTGCAAAGAGACGGGAGGCATCGTCAGGGCGCGGGTGCGGGGATGGACAGCAAGTGGAGCATCCGCAGAGCTTGTCTGCCCGGATGGGAACCAGAAGATCCCGCTGCCACTTGGTGCCGTGAAGCCGGAGGGAAACCTCTGGTTATCTCCTGCGGATTACCGGCTGCCGGAGGGTTCTGCGGAGGGCATCTGGAAGCTTGCAGTGACGCTTGAAGACCGCTCGGGCAGGACCGAGCGGATCGACGCGAGCTTCGTGCACGGCTCAACGCTCTGGTGGGACTCGAACGTAGCACAGATCTACCGCGACGACCCGCCGCGCTACGGCCGTGACTACGAAGTCGTCCTGCACGCAGCGAGAAACGAGCACGAGGCCTTCCAGGTGGCCATCGACACCGAGCAAGGCCTCCGCGGTGTGGAGCTTTCGGTCACGGATGCGGTGCATGAGTCGGGAGCTGCGATCGGCGCCGAGCGCTTCACCGTGCAGCGCATCCGGGAGGTCTACCTCGCCGCGCCGCCGAGGGGTCGATCCGGCTGGTATCCCGACGCCCTGCTGCCCTTCAGAAAATGCGACATCGAGGCGGGGACGCGCCGGCTCGCCTGGATCGCCGTGTCGGTGCCGAAAGGCGTGGCGGCGGGCGTCTACCGGGGCCGGATCGTGGCCGCCGGCGCCGGCAGGACGCTGGAGCTTCCGTTGAAGCTGACGGTGTTCGACTTCGAGCTGCCCGACGTGGCCTCGTTCAAAGCCCTCATGGGCGCCGACGTGTCGGGGGGTCGTGCCGGGCGCACGAGGACGCGGTGGTTCGGCGGTGACGAGTCACGTTACCGCAGCATTTCCTACCATCCCCATTACCTGTGGAAGGATCCACGACCGGACTACACGGCCATCCTGTCACTGGCCCGCATGCTGGCCGAGCGCCGCATGGGGCTTCACTACTACTGGTCCACCTGGGCCAACGCGTATCCGGCGCCCTGGCGATACGACGCTTCTCGAAAGTCTGCCGACTTCGACTTCAGGATGTTCGACCACAACCTGGGGATCCTGCTCGACGAGCTGAACGTCAGCTGCGTCACGCTCGCGGCCAGGAACCGCACGGGCGCGTCGAGCGCCGGGTGGATCGGGGACGGCGGGCCGTGGCTCGAGACGCGGTCGGCAACTTACCGCAAGCAGAACGTTGCCCTGGCACTCGACATGGACCGTGCCTGGGCCCGGGGCATGGCGGCGCACCTCAGAGACAAGGGGTGGCTCGAACGCGTCTTCGTCTACGCCACCGACGAGCCGGTGCCGTCCAACCTGAAGGCCACGGCCCGCTACTGCCGCAGCCTGAAGGAAGGCGACCCCGCGATCAAGACCTTCGGCGCCGGTTACGGTCAGTACGGCTGGGCACCCTATTTTGACGATCTGGACGCGTTCGGATCCGCGTACGCGATCAAGGTCAATCTCCGCAAGCAACTCGCGCAGCGCGGCGTGGCCTACTGGGGCGTCTACAACCGCATGGGGCACATCGCGGATCCGCTCGCCAAGGCACGCATCATCGGCATGGACTCCTGGAATCGTGGCTGCATGGGCTTCTTCGAGCACGCCGTCGCGGGCAGGCAGGCCCACGACCTGATGCTGAACCCCAAGGTCTACCGCTACCACGATTCGGGACCGCCGGAGTATCCGCCACAGACCTTCATCCGCGAGGCCAGCCCGTCGAGTTACCTTTTCGTCTATCCCTGGCCGGAAGACGAGCCGCTGCCCGACACGAAGACGCCTCGCAGCGATGCGTTGTTGATCAGACCCGTGAGCGCAGGACCGGGCGACGTGAGCTTCGTGCCCGCCGGCCGGGACAGGCCCTTTGCGTCGACCCTGCGCCTGGAGGCGATGCGCGAGGCAATCGACGACTACGAGTATCTGCAGATGCTGCAAAGGGCCGCGCAGGGGGCGCCCGCGCAATCAGAATCCAGGCAGCGGTTCGAATCGCTCCGGGCCCGCCTGGACGCGCTTTTGAAGCAGGCCAACCTCGACACACACCATTCTGGAAGCCCCGAGAGTTCCATCTTCGTCGTGAATTCCGATGCGCTTCAGCGTCTTCGCCGGGATATCGGCCGCGCCGTGGAGTCGGCGATGGAGCAGTGATTCGCCACCGGCAGAGCCGCTGGCTTCATGATCGCAGAGGGTAAGGATCTTGGGTCTTCTCCCGTTAAGGATGGGGATTTCGCGTTGATAGAGCTCGAATTCCTCGTACAGCTGACGGACACGCTTCTGATGCAAACTCGCAATCTCCGGGGCCATGGGTGACCTGCCCCCTGAAATCTAGTCCAAGATTTGTGCGAGACTGCACGGGTCATGGACGCCTTCAGGAAAGGGCATGGACATGGCCAGGAAGAAGAATCGAGCGGAAGAGATCATTTCGAAGT
>CAUZBA010000168.1:0-6940 GCA_963577635.1 Phycisphaerae bacterium | reverse complement strand
CACCGGCATCTTGGTGCCCTTCGGTGACCGCGTCGTCAGATCGCGCACGTGGCCGACGCTCGGCATGACGACATAGGCATCGCCCACGTACCGATTCACCGTCTTGGCCTTGGTGGGGCTTTCGACAATCACCAGGTGCTTGCCAGCCAACCGCGGGCTCATACTGCCTTTACCGCCGGACTTACCGCCCTTGGATCCGCGACTGGGACCGCTCGCAGCGGTCTTGCGCGATCGACCTGATTTCGAACTGCTCGTCGCCATGGCTGTTACCTACTGCGATCGGACCGGCACCATGACTGGTACATCGGCCAGATTTCGGCGGGTAACTTGAGCAGGCCGAACGCCAAATGTCAAGTGGCAATCACTAAGAATATGTAGATTAGCCACTTACGTGCGACAATGCCTTATCCAGAACCTGCCCGGTTCTGTCCGCGTCGGCATCGATCCAGGTGATTCCCACGAAACGCCGCATCCACGTCCGCTGCTGACGGGCGAATCGACGGGTGACGATTTTGGTCTGCTCGAAGGCCTCGGGAAGGTCGCAATGCCCGCGAAAATGTTCCACAAGCTGTTTATAGCCAATAGCTTGTATCGCCTGATCCCCAAGAAGGCCCGCTCCGTACAAGCGAAGGACCTCCGCGGGGAGGCTCTCGGTGATGTTGAGGGCCTGCACGAGCGCTGAATCGGCGCGGTCCGGGTCGAACATGGCCCTCACGCGTTGATTGATGCGACGGTTGATGGCCTCGACGGACCATTTCAGCCCAAGCAGGACGGGGTTGTGGCGGTAGCAGGAGGTGGTGTCGTGATCCGACTCCACCGCGGGGGGATTCCGCCGCTCGCTGTTCACTCGCGACGGCGCTGCGTCGCTCTGTCTCATATCACTGTCCCACTGTGTCTGCCACTGGCTGATGGATTGACCGGTCACGTGTTCCACTTCCAGAGCGCGTACGATCCGCTTACGGTCATTCGGATGGATCCGCTTCGCCGCCTCGGGGTCGATCGTCTGGAGCCGCCGATGCAGATCGGCCGCTGAGATGTCGGCGGTCTGTTCTCGAAAGGATTGGTCGACGCCTGGACCGTCAAACATGCCTTCCAGCAAAGCGCGAATATAGAGATTGGTGCCCCCGACGATGATCGGCACGGTGGATCGCCGCTGCATCCGGTCGATCAGCGCCTCGGCACTCTTGAGCCAGTCTGCGACCGTGAACCGGTCGGTCGGCTCTACCACGTCGATCAGGTGATGCGGCACGCGTTGCCTCACCTGGGCTGGCGGCTTGGCGGTCCCGGCGTTCATGTGGCGATAGACCTGCATCGAGTCGGCACTGATCACCTCGCCACGCAGATGCTGGGCGAGTTCCACGGCCAGGTCGCTCTTGCCGCCCGCCGTGGGGCCGAGGATCACGATGGGTTGCGGGGGATGCATGGCTGTTCGAGGGTGATTGGTCCAACGCTGAATTGTAGTCGGCAGTGACGTTGATTTTTTTTGATTCGAAATTCTCAAGTGGTGAAGGTCGCAGGTCGGGACATGCAGCCACGTTTGCACGGGACTTGAGACTCTCACTACTTGCGACTTGCGACTGGCCGCAGGCCTGCGACTTCCCCTTCATTGCCTCCCCATTTCTGCATTGATACGATGCATCATGTCCACCGCAGTGAAGCAAAAATGACCGCTGACAAGAAAATGAAATCCGCGCGCGCCGTCATCGATACGCCGCTCGGCCAGCGCGCGATCTATCGCCTTGATGCCCTGGCACATCTGGGGCGCATCGATCGGCTCCCCTGCAGCATCAAGGTTCTTCTTGAGTCGCTGCTGCGCCGTCTGGACGGCTTCGTCGTGACGGAGCAGGCCGTGGCGGCACTGGCCGCGTACGACGCCCGACACGTCGGTCGCAGCGAGATCCCCTTCATGCCCGGAAGGGTTGTCCTCCAGGACTTCACCGGCGTGCCTTCGGTGGTCGATCTCGCCGCCATGCGAGCTGCGATGCGCCGCATGGGCGCCGACCCGTCCGCGGTGAACCCGCTCGTGCCGTGCGATCTGGTCATCGACCACTCCGTTCAGGTTGACGCGTTCAACTCCGGCGAGGCCCTGGCGATCAACAGCCGCATGGAATTCGAGCGCAACCGCGAGCGATACCAGTTGCTCAAATGGGCCCAGCAGGCCTTCGACAACTTCCGAGTCGTTCCACCCGCCACGGGAATCGTGCACCAGGTCAACCTGGAATACCTGGCCAAGGTGGTGTGGGAAAGCGACGAAGCGACTGAGGGTTCGAGCGTTCCCTCGCTCTATCCCGATTCGCTGGTCGGGACCGATTCACACACCACGATGATCAACGGCCTGGGTGTCGTCGGCTGGGGCGTCGGCGGCATCGAGGCTGAAGCAGTCATGCTCGGCCAACCCGTGTACATGCTGATGCCCGAAGTGATCGGCATGAAGCTCAGCGGGACCCTCGCCGCGGGAGCGACGGCCACCGACCTGGTGCTGCGCGTCACACAGCAACTTCGGGAACTCGGCGTCGTCGGCAAGTTCGTGGAGTTTTTCGGCCCCGGCCTGGAGGGTATGCCCGTCGCCAACCGGGCCACGATCGCCAACATGGCGCCGGAGTACGGCGCCACCATCGGCTTTTTCCCGGTCGATGAACAGACACTGCGCTACATGCGTCTGACCGGGCGCGACGAAGCGTTGGTCGACGCGGTCGAGCAGTATTGCAAACTCCAGGGACTCTGGCGCGACGACAGCCGGGATGTCGTGTACAGCGACGTCGTGGAGCTCGACCTGGCCACGATCGAGCCGTCGCTCGCCGGTCCGTCGCGGCCTCAGGACCGGATCGCCCTCGGCGACATGAAGACGAAGTGGCAAACGGATCTGACCAGCACGTTCAAGAAGACCGTCGCGGTGGGGCGCCGCGATGGTGCCGCCACGGCAACCGCCACGGCCGTGGCCGATTCCGACGACGGTGTTGACGTCCGCTATGACGGCGAGCAGTTCACGCTGCGGCACGGCGCCGTGTGCATCGCGGCGATCACGAGTTGCACGAATACCTCCAACCCCGAGGTGATGGTCGGCGCCGGCCTGGTGGCGAGCAAGGCCCGGGCCGCTGGCCTTACGCGCAAACCGTGGGTGAAGACCTCCCTCGCGCCGGGATCGACGGTTGTCACCGCCTACCTTCAGCGAGCCGGCCTGATGGAAGACCTCGAAGCGTTGGGATTCCACCTGGTCGGCTACGGTTGCACGACCTGCATCGGCAACTCGGGCCCGCTGCCCGAACCGATCCACGACGCGGTGAACGAGGGCGACATCGTTGCGTGCGCTGTTCTGTCGGGCAATCGCAATTTCGAGGGTCGGATCAACCCCGACATCAGGGCCAACTACCTGGCTTCCCCGCCGCTGGTCGTCGCCTACGCCCTCGCAGGAACGGTAAATATCGACCTGGATCACGATCCGATCGGCGTGGACCGCGATGGCAATGAGGTGATGCTGAAGGATCTCTGGCCGACGCAGGCGGAGGTCGCCCGGGTCATCGCCGACTGCGTCAGCCGCGAACAGTTTGTCGAACAGTACGCCAACGTGTTCGAGGGTTCGCAGTCGTGGCAGTCGATCGCCACCTCGCGCGGCGCGCTGTACGAGTGGGATTCGGAATCGACGTATATTCAGGAACCGCCGTTCTTCACGGACCTTGCACCCCAACCGGAACCGTTGCCGCCGATCGTCGCCGCGCGGTGCCTGGTGAAGGTCGGCGACTCGGTGACCACCGACCACATCAGTCCGGCCGGCGCCATCAAGGAGGACTCGCCCGCGGGGCGTTACCTGATCGACCAGGGCGTGCCGGTCGGCATGTTCAATTCCTACGGCTCACGGCGCGGCAATGACCGCGTGATGACCCGCGGTACGTTCGCCAACATCCGCGTGCGCAACCAGCTTGCCCCCGACACCGAAGGCGGCTGGACCACTGACTTCACGACTGGCGCGGTGACCAGCATCTACGACGCGTCCAACAGCTACCGCGCGGCCGGCATTCCGCTGATCGTTCTGGCCGGACGGGATTACGGCATGGGGTCGAGCCGCGACTGGGCCGCCAAGGGCACGTTTCTTCTCGGCGTCCGGGCCGTCATCGCGCAGAGCTTCGAGCGCATCCACCGCAGCAACCTGGTCGGCATGGGCGTGCTGCCGCTGTGTTACTCGGAAGCCGACAGCGCCGCGTCGCTGGGCCTCGACGGCACGGAGACGTTCGACGTGAAGATTGATGACGACCTGAAGCCTGGCCAGGACGTTGCCGTGACGGCGACACGGAACGACGGAACGAAGATCGAATTTACGACGACCTGCCGCATCGACACGCCCGTCGAGGTCGACTACTACCGCAACGGAGGGATATTGCACACGGTGCTGCGGAAGATGGCGGGCGCGTGAGCCCGGATGGCGAGCGCCGTCGCGAGCGAAGAGCGAGCGGCGGAATGCCTTCTCCCGTGTCGAGCGACGGAATCCGGTTGCTTCGGTTTGGCGCGACGACGCCTGAGTGGCGCTGGATCATGGGAGAAACAAGTCCCCGTCACGTGAAGATATTCATGTCACGCACACTGCTTACATCACCTGCCATGTGGACATCGATCGTGCTGGCGGCATTCGTGGGCACAAGCTGAAAAACATTGTCGCACAGGGAAAGCAATGACATCGAGCGAGCCGCGCGCAACAATCGTCCGCCGACATACCGGATCACCGATCATGCGGCCCCGGTCACAGTATTCAAGTTCCGTGATCGACTCGTCAAGCAGGCCGTCGGCGGTGATCGCTACGCTGCTTCGCTACTGCGATCCATTTCCATCGCAAGATTTTCGGAGGCCGGTCGTGAATTTTAAGGAAGGTTGATCGACGGACACGTCACGTGGCACAAGACCGTGACGGGGTCTGACGATCGCTCGTTGCAGATTGTCTGCATATCGCCCCGGTCGGCCTCCGCGTCCCCCAGATTTCCTAAATGGACGCCGCGCCTGTACGAGCAACCTCGCATCTTGATAGTAACCGACGACGACTATCGCCTTAAGGGCTGGGAAAGCGTCCGCTGGACGCAGATCAATTCAGTCACGGTAGCACCAGAGTCGAACTAACCAGTGCTCAATGTCCTCTGCCATCACATGCCGACCCGCCATCGCGGTCGCGAACAGTATCGACTGTATCGGTACGCGTTACGGTCGGATTCGGTCGTTCCGATTGAACCACAGATGCCGAAGAGCGTCGTCATCGCCTCCTTTCGCGGCGGCATTGCGCAGATCCGCGATGCGCCAGACATGCCTTGGAAAGCCGCTGCTGAAGGACAATCGCTAAAACCAGATTCGGAGATACGTATGGGTCCAAGGACAATTGTTGATGTTCAACCGGTAGGCGGGGTGCCGATTCGTCTTGACCGAATGGGTACATTTCGAATCAAGACATTGATTCATCGGCCGTATTGGTTGGTTGGCCGTCCGCGAACACCGGACGAAACTTGAGAACCGATCTTCAAGGCTCATACACCTTCACCGCCTCTCCCCTCTCATACACTCGCACGCGATCCGGCGATTGCGACCAGAGATGCTGCGCCAATTTGTGCGGCCAGAAATACCGAGAAGACACGTCGATGCGCGGCGTGCCGAAGCGGCGAAGGTATTCGCTGACGGCGATGCAGCAGAAACCGCCGGCGGTTGCGGTGTGGAAGTCATCGGGATCCTCGCTGAATTTGGATCCGGTGCGCAGGGCTTCGTGCAGGCGGCCCGCCTCCGGTGGGTCCAGATCCCACTCGAACACTTTCATGAAGGGCTCCCGGCACCCCTCGGATCGGTAGGTCCACCATTCGTCGAGGTCGGGTGTTTGCGCAAGCAGCAGGTCGCCGCGGCGACCGTAGCGAGAATCATCGGCCTTGTACGTACCGCCGGGATCCCAGAACAGCGACTCGCTTCCCGGACCGATCAGACGCACGGTGCTGTGATTGGAGAAGAACCGACCGTAACAGATGATGACCTGGAGCCGCTCGTGGCGGCCCGCCGCCGCGGCGGGCACGGCCGTCCAACCCTCGGGCACCTGCGGCCGGCCGGCGTGGCAGCCGCCGGCGAGCAGCAACGAAATCAGAACAACCACGAGGCTCCGTGGCGACCGTGCGGCACTCATCTACAGATCCATACTGCACACGACGAACAGTCTAATCACCGGCGTTTGGCCGCAAAACTCTTACGGAGACGGGCTGATTCGCTCGATCCCGCAGCGGGCCCATTTCATAAGCGACCGAAATTCGCTTATTCTGAACCCGTCCGCGAACCATCGGAATCAGGAGGACGACCCATGTATGTACTTGAAGACAGTGTGCCCTACACGATGCCGACGTGCACCAAGTTCCGCGACCCCAGGCCGTGGGACTCGGGCGGAATGTTGTACGGCAAGTCCTCGGCGCTGACCGTCTCGTTCATCACCGACAGCCAGGCCGCGGCGAATTTCCTGCCGCAGCCCTTCCGGGTGGCCGACGAGGCGCTGGTCAGCGTGTCGCACGTGGTCAACGAGAACGTCGCCTGGCTGGCTGGCCGGGGGTACAACCTGGTGGGTGTGGACGTGGCCGCGATCTTCGACGGTAAGGTCGATCACAACGTGCGCGGATCGTTCTGCATCATCATGTGGGAAAACATGACCGAGCCGATTATCGGCGGCCGCGACCACAGCGGCGTGCCCAAGGTCTTCGCGGACATCCCCGACCCTACCGAGAAGAACGGTTCCTGGCAGGCCGAGGTGTCGCATTTCGGGCACCCGATCATGGAGATGTCGGTCACCGATCTGAAGCCGCTGAACGACACGCGGCGCGGCGAACTCGAGCAGGCCCGGCGCGACGGCAACTGGATGAATTACAAGTACTTCCCCAATCTGGAGAACAGCGGCGCCGATGTCTCCTACGCGGCGATCTATCCCACCTCTGGCAACTGT
>CAUZBA010000167.1:0-6952 GCA_963577635.1 Phycisphaerae bacterium | reverse complement strand
CATGCCTTCCGCTTTCGGAATGTCCACGACAACGATGTCGCCCAGCTCCTTGCTTGCGGCCCATAGCGCGCAGCTGGCCCCGACGTTTCCGCCACCGATGATTGCGATCTTGGCACGTGGTTCCATCTTGGTGTTCCTTCTCTGGAGTGACATCGTAGAGCCTGTCGAGAAATCCATCCTGGCGTCGATCGGCTACGAGATCCGCTGGACTGCGTCGGCTTACATCGACGATTCTCCTCCCGAATCGCCTGCTTCGGCCTCCTTGCCAGCGAATCTCTCGCACGATCTTGGGCCGACGGCTGAATTCTCAGACTGGCCCTGAGGGAGTCGCACATGATACGCAAACGTTCACGACAAACAAGGCGGCAAGGGTCGGTCGACCATCGGGCCCCGGTCGACTGGAACTGCGGCGCCGCATAGTCGGCATCAGGTAGAATGGCCGTCGAAGACAGGAATCGATGCATGGTTGAATCCCTCGAAGGCGAACTGGTGGCGAATGAAGCCAGGCTGGCCGTTGTGGTCAGTCGATTCAATGACTACCTCACCAGCCACATGCAGCAAGCCGCCGTCGATACCTGGATGCGCCTCGGCGGAGACGATCAACGGCTCGTGGTCGTTCACGTGCCGGGAAGTCTGGAACTCGCGGTGACGGCGAGGCACCTGGCCCTCACCGGTCAATACGATGCGATTGCCTGCCTCGGCTGTGTCATTCGTGGCCAGACCGACCACTACGACCATGTCGTGGAGCAAGCGGCGCGGGGCATACGTGAGGTCGGTACGCAGACTGGCGTCCCTTGTATCTTCGGCGTGATCACCGCCGACACGCTCGAGCAGGCCATCAACCGCGCCGGCGCCAAGATGGGCAACCAGGGGGCCACGGCCATGATGGCCGCGATCGAAATGGCGAATGTGGTTAAGAAGATCGAGGCACGAAGGCACGAAGGCACGTAGGCACGAAGGGGGGAACCCGATACCTCAATTCCCCCTTCGTGCCTTCGTTCCTCAGTTCCTCAGTTCCTCAGTGCCTTCCCCGAAATGTCCCAACGACGTGACACACGACGGCTGGCGATGCAGTTGCTCTATCAGCTCGACCAGCGTGGCGCGGACGACGCGGAATTGATCCGTGAAGGGATGCGTGAAGGAAGTGATGCCCCCCAGGTGTGTCAGTCGGCCTTCGACCTGGCGATGGCGGCGTGGGAATGCCACGGCGACGCCGATCGCATCACGACGGAGTTGGCGCCCGATTGGCCCACGCATCGACAGCCGCCGGTGGACCGTGCCATCATCAGGCTGGCCCATTACGAGATGGTTGCCAGCCGCGCGCCGGTCGGCGTGGCCATCAATGAGGCCATCGAGCTGGCCAAGCAGTATGGCGCAGAGCAGAGCCCCGCATTCGTCAACGGTGTACTCGACAAAATGGCGCGGGGATTGAAGCAGGAGAGCAGAAAGGCGGAAGAGCAGAAAGTCAGGAACGTGGAAGAGACGGAAGGTCGGGTCGAGTCACACGGTGTAGAAGAAGTCTACGACGCCCAGGCACAGGAATCGGAGAACGGCCCGGATGACGCTTGATAAACCCATTCGGTTGGCGCATCTGCTTGGAACTTCCACGTTCCACCAGTTATCATGACATCTCTCTGACGTCTCAGGGGTGCCCGACGTCATGTCGTCGCGCGGTTACGGTTCGTCGCGCGGTTACGGTTTTATGATTTTCTGCCTTCCTGCTTTTCACTGCCATGGGACTATTTCGTTCGGTTGTCGGTAAGCTCCGCTCCGGCCTGTCCAAGACGCGGCAGTCGGTCGGCGAGATGCATAGCTTCCTTGCCGGTCAGCCGCTCAGCTCGCAGATTCTTGACCGGGTGGAGCGCCGGCTGATCGAGTCGGACGTGGGCGTCACCACGGCGGTTGAATTGGTGCGGGACATCCGGGCCGGCTGGGAGCGGGGCGAGATCGAGACGGGCGACCAGGCCTGGGACTTTCTCTTACAGCAGCTGATTGCCTATTTCCCGGACGAGGATCGGCGCCTTCACTTGGCCGAGCCGGGCTCCGGCCCGACGGTGATTCTCGTGGCCGGGGTCAACGGAGCGGGCAAGACCACCAGCATCGCCAAGATGGCCAAGAGCCTGCGCGACGACGGTAAGACCGTATTGTTGGCCGCCTGCGACACGTTTCGCGCTGCTGCGGTGGAGCAGTTGATGATCTGGTCGCAGCGACTCGATGTGCAGGTCGTCAAAGGGCAGCAGGGTGGTGACCCGGCATCTGTGGCGTTCGACGCGGCCAGCGCGGCGGTAACGCGCGGCACGGACGTGCTGCTGGTAGATACCGCGGGGCGACTGCAAACGCAGGAACCTCTCATGCGGCAGCTGGGAAAGATACGCAAAGTCGTGGCCCGAAAGATCCCCGGCGCCCCTCACGAAGTGATCCTGGTTCTGGATGCCACCACCGGGCAGAACGCGATCAACCAGGCCAAGGCATTCACGTCAGCGATTGATGTCACTGGAATCTTCCTGGCCAAGCTGGATGGTACCGCCCGCGGCGGCATCGTCGTGGCCATCCGGGAACAGGTAGGCATCCCCGTTAAATTCATCGGCATCGGCGAGACGCCGGACGACGTGGAACCGTTCGACCCGTCAAGTTTCGTTGAGGCGATGTTTGTGTGAACCGGAAACCTACATCGGGACATCGAGAGCAACCGATGCACGCGACGCAAGATGATGACGTCGAATCGGAAACAGGCCATTTCTGGCCCCCGATCACGATTTCGCTGGTGTTCGGTGCCTTGCTCTTGCTGCGCCTTACGGAGCCCAGTGACCTCTACGACAACGATCAGCCTGAGCAGGTGGGCGCCATTACCTATATCACCGATCCGAACGTGGAGGCGGAAGGCAAGTGGTTTGTGCAGCGGACCGAAGGCACGAAGAAAGATCGTCGTCGCATTGCCGGCAAGCCGCCCCTGTACACCTGGATTGGCGGGCCGGCTACGGCCTGGCGTGGACGATCATCTGGGTCGCACTAGTCGTAGGGCTGTTTGCGATCCCGAAGGATCGACGTTCCGACTACATCCTGCCGGCTTACATCACCGCGGCGATCGCGGCTGCGGCGATGGTGGTGAGCATCACGCCCAAGAAAAGGTACGGCCTGACCGAAGCGGGCTGGCTCGTAGAAGTTGTTTTCGGCGCGGTGGGCGTGACCGACGTGGGGATGGGCTTGTTGACGCTGATCCCGCTGGGTCTGATCTCCCGCGGTGCGCACTTTCTGCATATGCGATTCGTCGATCCAGGCGATGCCAGTCAGATATGGTTTGTCGCGATGGGCGTCGCGGCGATTGCTGCCGGCGTCAAAACGTTCCAGATCACGATTCGACGAGAATATGTCAACGCAGGCTTCGCGGGGTGTGTGGCGATGGTGATCGTGCTGGGAATCCACGGTCACACGTCAAGCCGGGCCGCGGCCTCCCAGACCGGAGAGCATTTGCATCAGATTGCCCGACACCTCGAACAACTCCGCATGGCGCAGGGACTACCCCTGGTGTTTTACGACAGCGGCTACACGCCGTTGCAGTCATTGCTCGGTATCATACCGATGCACGCGCCTGGGCGTACGCATCTGCCGAAGCTCCATACGTGCTCACCATCTCTGAGAAGACGTGGCAGACGCGATTGGCATCACACCTGGGCGATCATGCCGAGCTACTGGCCCAGACGTCACGGTTGAGTGAATCGGGCAAAGCGTTACGTGTCTTTCGAATCGCCGCCGGCACGCCGCCGCCTCCGCCGGTGGCGCTGCATGATCCACCGTCGATACAATGATCCTCACTCGCCATGCCCTGGACGCTTTACCGCTACATCCTGAAAGAACTGTTCAAGATGCTGATCCCGGCAGCGCTGGTCCTTCTCGTGGTGTTCAGCTTTGCGACGGCCATCAAACCGCTCAATGAAGGGATTCTGGGCCCGTGGGCGCTGATTCTGTTCATCTACTACACGATTCCCACGATGCTGATGCTGGTTCTGCCCTTCGCGGGCGTCTATGCGATAACGTTGGCGTTCTGCCGGGCGGTTTCAGATAACGAAATTACCGCGTGTCTGTCCAGCGGTATGAGCTACCGCACGATTCTGCTGCCTGTGTTGTTTGTCGGTCTGCTGCTGACGTTGACGCTGTTCTATATGAGCAATTGGGTCGTGCCGTCGTTCTACCGCAAGGTGGCGGTCGTGCTACAGCAGGATGTTGCCCAGATACTAGTCAGTCAGATCCAGAACGGGCATGCCGTAAAGCTGAGGTCCGGCGTGATTCTGCACGCCGAGGCGGCTAAGGCCGTTGAGCGGCCGCAACTTCCCGGACATGAGATTCAGCCGAATCAGGGGATTCTGGTCCGTGGCGTGGTTGTCGGGGAGTTCGCTCCGGACGGCCTGCTTCGTCGTGAAGCGTCGGCCGAAGCCGCTGACATCTATTTCTTTCGCGACGGCGGCCAGGCCTGGGTTGAGATGAGACTCGAAGACGGTATGGCCTATGACCAGCACAGCGGGGTCTTGTGGCGATCGTCCGGGGTGATTGAGACCAATCGCATCTTTCTGTCCAGCCGATTCCGTGACAATATGAAGTTTTCCACATGGCCTGAACTGAGCAGAATCGGCCGCGACCCTGACGCCGACGACGGCGTGGGCAACCGCAAGAACGTCCTGGTCCGATTGATGTCGGCGCAGAAAGCGCTTTCCGAACTGGCAACCGCGTTGACCGATCCGTCCTCGGGGCCAGCCGTGCTTGAACGGCCCCAGGCAGAGATTTATCACATTTCGGCACCTCGCGTCGTCCACGACGGTGAAACTCTGAAATTGAGCGGCGACGGTCGCGACCAGGTTCAGTTGCACATCGTCGTTGGCGGCGTCGCCCACAGCGATGTGCGGGCCGAGCACGTCACGATCAGCGTCGACAGGCAGACCACCCGCGCCCTGATCAACTTCGACCCGGCGTATTCGGTCTCCGAGCCGTGGCTCTCCCTCGAATGCAAGCACGCGGTCATCACCGACCTCAGCGGACGCGGCGAGCAGGTGGAACAGACGAAATTTACGCGGCGAGGTCGTCTGCCCCTCCCCGTGGCCGAGCGGTTCATCGATATGAAGGTTCGTGATCTGCTGGCTCTGGTCGAATCAGACCCTAAATACAACGAGGTGCCCGAGATTCGCAGGGCGGCTGCGAAGACGGTGAGGACCCTGTCTAAACTGAAGCGCGAGATCATCGCTCAGCTCAATCTTCGCGGCGCCTCCGCGATCGCGGCAGTTCTGTTCCTGATGTTCGGTGCCCTGTTGAGTCTGAGGATGGGCAAGAGTCTGCCGCTCGTCGTCTATTTCTGGACGTTTCTCGCCGCGATGATTGTTGTCGTGATGACGCATGGCGGCGAGAATCTCATAACTGATCAGAATTACGGCATCGCCGTCGGACTGTTGATAACCTGGCTCGGCGACGTGCTTCTGGCCGGCGCGGTGGCCGTGCTCTATTGGCGCGTATCGTTGCATTGACACCGGCAGACGGCCCGCGGGAAATTCACCCTTGAAGATTCTTGATCGCTACATCATTCGGCAGTTCGCGATGAACTTTCTGATCCTTCTGTTCGTTCTGAACTCGCTCTTTGTCATGATCGACCTGATGCTCGAACTCGACGAGTTCGTGGACGTTGCACGGGAACGGGCTGCAGACGGGCGCTGGGGCGGCTTCGCGTTTCAACTGGTCCTGACGATGCTCGACTACCACATTCCGATGCTGGTCCTCGTCGACGTGTTCCTGTCGGGTCTGGTCGTCGTGGCGGCGGTGGGTTTCACTTTCAACGCACTGACGCGGAACCGCGAAGTCGTCGCCATCGTGACCGGCGGCATCAGCATGTACCGAATCGCGGCACCAGTGGTCGTGGTCGGCATTGCCATCAACGCGCTGGCGCTGCCGATTCAGGAATTCGTGATTCCCTCGTTCGCCCACCGGTTGGTTCGATCCAAGAGCGAGTTGAAGCACGGCGAAGCAGCCCGCTACTCGATTTACTACGAGCGCGACGGCACGGGCAACCTGATCAGTGCCGCCCAGTTCGATGCCCACAGCATGACGCTTCGAGGTGTGATGATTCGTGAGGTCGGCGAGGATGGCATGTTCGTGCAACGTATCTCTGCCGACGAGGCGGCCTGGGATCAGGACCGCGATGGGTGGAACCTCATCCAGGGCCACGCCAGCCGGGTGATCCCGGCGTCGCGCGGCGCCGCCGACAACCTGTTCATCGGTGACACATCGATCGAGTTTTTCAAGACAGATCTGTCGCCGCAGGCCCTTATGGCCAGGCGGGCGACCATTTTCCCACGTCTTCTGAGCCTTCAGGATCTGCAGGGACTTGCGAACAACCCCAGTGTGGAGCGGCGCCAGATTCGCCTGATCATGCACAGCCGATTCAGCCTTCTGGTTGTGAACGTGCTCATCCTCGTGATGAGCCTGGGATTCTTCTTGCTGCGCGAGCCGTCCAACCTTCTGGCACAGGCGGTTAAAGCCGCCAGCCTCAGCCTTTCAGCCTATTTCAATGCTATCGTTGTGATGCAACTGGGTGCAACCTTCCTGAACCCAGTCGCCGCCGCATGGCTGCCGGTCGTCGTCTACCTTCCGCTATGCGCCTTGATGCTGCAGTCGGTCAAGACCTGATCTAGAGCGTTTCCCATCCACTCGTAGCATGCTGAGCTGGCTGCAGCTGCGCCTGGCTTTGTCGTGCTGCATCGACGACCCGCAGCGGGGTCGCCAGCTTCGCCCTTCGCGCCAGACTTGCTTCGCCGACACTCAAAACGCTACGAGTGGATGCAAAACGCTCTAGACGCATTTCTCACGACTCTATTGAAAAGGTTGGTCTTTCTGGCATAAGGGAAGTTGCGAGCAACCTTTATTCCAGGCAAGGCGGCCGACCTGTGACGACACAGTGTAATCAGAAAGTTCT
>CAUZBA010000166.1:0-6955 GCA_963577635.1 Phycisphaerae bacterium | reverse complement strand
GTGCTTGCCGATCTCCTTGAGCGTCAGCGGTTCGCGACCGTCAAGACCGTAACGCAGGCGCAGGATCGTCGCCTCACGCTCGTCGATGGCGTCGAGCAACTTGCTGATCGTCGCTAGGTCGTCCTTCTGAAGTGCTCCTTCGTCGGGCGGGGACGTCTTGGTGTCGTGCAGCATCTCGGAAAGCGACATGCCGTCCTCACCGCCATCGGTCTGCGGCGGGCGTTGAAAGGCACGCACGGCCTTGCGGATGATGCGCACCTTCTTGAGGGGCAGGTCCATCTCGGCGGCCAGTTCCTGCATCGTCGGGCTGCGGCCGAGTTCGTCCTCCAACTGCTTGGTCGCCTTCTTCCACTTGACGATCAGCTCGACCATGTACGCGGGGATGTGGATCGGCTGGACGGCATTGATCAGCGCCCGCTTGATCGCCTGCTTGATCCACCACGAACCATAGGTCGAGAAGCGGGCCCCCTGTTCGGGGTCGAACGCCTCAACGGCGCGCATGAGTCCCAGGTTGCCCTCCTCGATCAGGTCCGGCAACGGCAGTCCCCTGTTGGCGTATCGCTTGGCCAGGCTGACCACAAGACGCAGATTGGAACGGATCATCTGATCCCGCGCCCGGGGACAATTATGCTCAATGATCTTGCGGCACAGCTGCTTTTCCTGGAGGGCGGTCAGCAGAGGTGCCTCATCGATCGCTCGCAGATAGAGATCCAGGCAACTCTTGACGGCTGCTGATGCTTTCGCCATACCCCACCCAATCCGCGTTGCGGCACTACGATCGACGGTTTCTGATCCAACCCACAGCTATTGGTCGGCCCAAAGCCCGCCCCCCTTGAGGGTGGGGGGTCTGTCTAGACAGACCCCCCACTGTGATCAGCCTGACGGACCGTGCTGGTGAGCATCCCACGCCACGGCCGCGGCTCCGATAAAACCTGCGTCGTTGCCCAAACGGGCCGGGACGATCTTCACCCGGTCTTTCGCAACCGACCAGGTTCGCCGGTCGAATGCGCCACGGACCAGATCGAACAGCATGTCACCGGCCAAGGCCATTCCGCCCGCGAAGACGATCATCTGAGGGTCGAGCAGGCGGCAAAGGTTAATGCAGCCGATCGCCAGGTAGGTCGCGGTCTGCTCGGCCAAACGCCGGGCCAGGGCATCACCGGCCTCCACCGCTTCGAACACATCTTTCGAGGTGATCGAATCACCACGCTGGTGGATCGTCTGCAGACTCGACCGCTCACCGGCATCCAGAACTTCGGCGGCTCGCCGCGCCAAATGCGACGCCGATGCAAGGCTTTCCAGGCAACCACGCTGGCCGCAGCCGCATGCCGGCCCGTCGGGATCCAGAATCACGTGCCCGCCTTCCGCGCCGAGATTGAACCCGCCGTGCAGGACGCGACCGTTAATGATCAGACCCGTGCCGATTCCAGTTCCCAGCGTCAGCATGACCATGTGGCGGATCGAAGGATCGCGGCCCGCTCCCACCCAGAACTCGCCGAATGCCGCGGCGTTCGCGTCATTTTCGACAATCACCGGACGGCCCGTACGCTGCGCGATGTGGTCACGCAGCGGCAGATCGGCCCAGCCCGGCAGATTGGGCAGCGCAATGATGATTCCCCGTTCGAAGTCGAGCAGGCCCGGCGATCCGACGCCGATGCACGCAACGTCGTCGACCCGAATGCCGGCTGATTCGGCAACAACGGACGTGAGACCGATCATCGCATCGATCACGGCGCTGGGGCCATCGACCGGCGTGGGCACCGATTCGGCCGCCCGAACCCGCCCGCGATCGTCCACGACGCCTGCCTTGATGTTTGTTCCGCCCAGATCCAGACCGATGTAGTTTGCCATCACTTCCAATGGATTGTAATAGCACGACATGAACTTCCTCATCCATCAGGGCGCCCTGGGCGACTGGGTCCTGACGTTTCCGATTCTCCGGGCCCTGACCGGACCCACCGTGGTCGCGGCGCCATGGTCCAAGGCGCTGCTGGCCGCGGATCTTTTCGACCAGGTCCAGGCCTTGAACATCGAGCTTCGCGAGTTCAGCAGAATGCACGCACCGGGCGGCCCGGCCGCGCTGGGGCCGGCGATAGGGGACATGATCGACCAATCCCGGTTGATCATCAGCTTCGTCAGCGACGGCGACGACGATTGGTCCCGCAACATCCGCCTCCTGGCGCCGCAGGCGAAGCACGTGTTTCTCCTGTCTCGCCCGCCCGAGTCCTGGCGCCGTCACCTTTGCGACTGGCACAGCGAGCAGTTGCAACAACAGGGACTGGAGCTGACCGAGGTGGACATCGAACGCCGCGGGCAGCGAGACGGCCGTGTGCTGATCCATCCCGGAAGCGGCGGCCAGGACAAATGCTGGCCCGCGGAAAACTTCGAAGAACTGATCGCGGAGCTTCGAGCCGGGGGACGAACGGTTGATGTGGTGCTCGGTGAAGTGGAAGCAGACACCTGGCCCAGTGATCTGCTGCAGCGATGGAGCAGCCGTCACGGCGCCGAAACGATCACGTCGCTTCAGACGCTGCGGACGCGAATCGACGCGACGGATTTCTACGTGGGCAACGATTCGGGTCCCACGCATCTGGCCGCGCAGATGGGCGTCACCACCGTCGCCCTGTTCGGGCCGACCTGCCCCACGCGCTGGGGACCGCGCGGACCGGCCGTGACAATTCTGGCGCCGCCGAAACCGGCGCCGATGAACTGGTTAAAGACCACGACGGTGGCAAAGGCATGCAGGGTCGAGGCGTGATAGACTGTCGATTCCAGGATTCGGATGTGAAGCAGCGTTTTCACAGAAAGAAATCAAGCGATGAGCAGCGAAGAATTGGCAGAGGCCGCACCGGGTAGCGACGATCGCGAAACCAGGCAATGGGCGATATTCCTGCACCTGTCTCTTCTGGCAGGCTTCGTCCTGCCCCTTGCGGGGCTGGTGGCCCCCATCGTCATCTGGCAGATCAAGAAGGCGGACATGCCCGAAATCGATACGCACGGGAAGATCGTCCTCAATTGGATGATCTCGGCATTGATCTACGCTCTCATATTCTTTGTTCTGTCGTTCGTTTTGATCGGCATCCCGCTGCTGATTGCGCTGGCAGTGATTTCCATAATCTTTCCAATCATCGGCGGCATCAAAGCCAACAACGGCGAAGTGTGGAAATACCCTCTCTCAATCGGATTTCTGAAGTAGTACGAGCAACAGGCCGAACGCTCAATGAAGATACTCCTTGCGAACCCCCGCGGTTTCTGTGCCGGCGTCAACATGGCGATCCAATGTGTCGCCGAAGCATTGAAGATCGTCGGTTCGCCGATCTACGTCTATCACGAGATCGTCCACAACCGACATGTCGTGGATCGCTTTGTCGAGCAGGGCGTGATCTTCGTGGACGAGATCGACGATGTGCCGGCGAAGCAGACCATCATCTTCAGCGCCCACGGCGTGAGCCCCGAAGTGCGCCGGCGGGCGAAGGCGCGGCAATGCACCATGATCGACGCGACCTGCCCCCTGGTGACCAAAGTACACATGGAGGCGATCCGCTATGCCAGGCAAGGCTACAAGATCCTGCTCGTCGGACATAACGGCCACGACGAGGTCGTGGGTACGGTCGGCGAGGCGCCCGATGCGATCACGATCGTCCAGTCGCCGGCTGACGTCTCGTCGCTGCCATTTACCGACGATGACAAGCTCGTTTACCTGACGCAGACCACATTGAGCATGGACGATGCGACGGCCATCATCGAGGCGATCCGCAGACGGTATCCCCGCGTGAAGGCACCGCCGAGCGAGGACATCTGCTACGCCACGACGAACCGCCAGCAGGCGATCCGGGAAACGGCCCACGAGGCGGACCTGGTCCTCGTCGTCGGCTCGCAGAACAGTTCGAATTCGCTGCGGCTGACAGAGATATCCGAGAACATCGGCACCCGGGCCCATCTGGTGGATGACGTAAACGAGATCGACGACTCCTGGTTCGAGCAAGTCGACACGGTGCTCGTCACGGCGGGGGCGTCGGCGCCGGAGCACCTCGTACAGCAGATCGTCGAACACTTGCTCTCACGATACGGCGGCGCCGTGGAACAGCGCAGCGTCATCGAAGAGGACATGCATTTCGAGCTGCCGTTGAGTTTGCGGGTGTTGCATGAAGAGCGCGCCGCACGGGCTTGAGGCCCGCACGGCGCGGGAGTCGGGGCAGCGACATTCGTCGCTGTATTGGCAGGTCGCAAGTTGTGAGAGTCGCAAGTCGGGGCGCGGGCAGCGGCTGCCACGGCATCAGGGTGATGCGCTACCGGAACTGAGCTTGCGACGTTCGTCGATGTCGATCACCACATCGGGCTGCAACGCCGTGGCAAGCACCGCCGGGTCAAACCAGCGCGGGTTGATGGCCTCGGGGTTGCCGACCGTATCGGACAAAGACAGCTTGATCTGGCCGCGGTTCTGCGAGTCGGTGATCGAGATCAGCGTTGGCACAAACGGCCAGCAACCGGGGCTGACACCGTTTGTTTTCACGTGGGCAAAACGATCGTGGTGCGCCGTCACACGCGAAAATCTCTGCTCGTCCAGCAGATCGATTCTCGTGGGTCGCGCGGTCTTGGGGTCCAGCAACATTCGGCAGTTGCTGTCCGGTGGTTCGATGAGATAGTCACCATTGATCCTTTCGACGGCCGGTGACGTGTCGCCGACGGCAGGATCGATCTTGATCACGCCGAGCAGGCGGATCAGATCCCGCGGCTGCATGGGCATGCCGGGCGCCCCTTCAACTGATTCTGAGACTTTCGCGTGGCGGCCCAGGTGCATCACCTTTTCCTCCCCGCTCATGTCGAACAACCAGTATTGGGTGTCGTTGCAACCCACGCGCAGGACGTCGTGGCCGGCCTTTCCCACCGTGAGGGACATCCGATCGGGCACGACCACTGCCAGCTGGCCTTCGCCCTGCTGGAAACGGCAGCGGCCCTCTTCACGCCAGGTCATCTCCACGACCGCGAACGACCAGAAGCGCGAGATCGATTCGACGTTGCGGTTGTGTCGGGCAACCAACTGCTCGTAGGAAGGTAACGCCTGGGCCCTGCGAGCCGGCGGGTTCACGGGTGTCGCCGCGCAGGCCGACAGCACAAAGATCAACAGCACTACGGCAACGCGGATCCCGGCCCTCAACAAAAAAGGGGACGTTCTGCTTTTTGGCCAGGAGATCGTATTCGCCTCTGTGCGCAGCCGCCAAAAAGTAGAATGTCCCCTTTTCCTGTTCACAGATCGGCCTCGAGAATTTCGCTGAGCTGATCGGTCACCTGCTGGATCTGCGGGTCATCCAGTTGCGGGTTCAACACCTCGACGGATTCGCTGCTACCCTTCGGGATCAGCAACCACCACTCCTGTTCGCCGGCGTCGTTCGTCCGCTTCGTCGTCCCCTCATATCGCAAGAGTCTCTTGCGCATCAGGATCAGGCAGAGGACAAATCGAAACGCCAGCCGTTGTGGCTGATCGGTATCTGTCAGACGTTCGAAGAGGTTCATCAGCACGTCGTCATCGAGAAACAGATTCTTCTTCTGATTCGGTTCGGGGACCACCGTTTTCCAATACCCGAACAGCCGGTCGGGGCGCTGGCCCTGCTGCCACGCCTCCATCGAGACGTCGAGCCTCCTGAAACCCGGCCCTGTGGCCGCCGAACCGGACTTGGTGCCTTCGGGCGGCTCGTCCGTTTCCACGAGCGTCGCCATGTAGGTCTCGCCAGGTTCGAGTTGGCGCGTGCTGAACGCACACTGGCCCGTGGGCCGGTCGACGTCGTAGGCTGGAGCGTCAAATCGGGTCATGCTGCCGACTCTGTTGGGTCCCCGTTGCGTCCCCTCGGTTCGGGGTACGGGTCGCCATGTGTCAGCGGTCATCGACGCCCAACTGCTGCGCCGCGGCGATCGAGGCCTGATCGATCAGCGTGGCGATGGTCATCGGTCCCACGCCACCGGGCACCGGTGTGATCATCGACGCCCGATCCGCAGCGGCATCATATTCGACGTCGCCGACGTTGCCCTCGTTGTATCCGGCGTCGATCACGACTGCCCCCTCCCGGACCCAGGCACCGCGGATGACGGTCGGCTTGCCGACGGCGGCGACGATGAGATCCGCTTCCTGCACAATTTGCGGAAGCTGCCGTGTTCGAGAATGGCAGATCGTCACCGTGGCGTGCGCCGCCAGCAGCATCATGGCCATGGGTTTGCCGAGGATGGCACTGCGGCCCACGACCACGGCGTGGCAACCCTCCAGTGCGACCCCGTACGCCTGCAGCAACCGCATGATGCCCGCCGGTGTGCACGCCGTGAAACCCGCCCGATTGGCCGAACCCAGCGCCATGGCACCGAAGCTGTGGACCGTCACGCCGTCAACGTCCTTTTCGGGGCGGATCGCTTCAAAGGCGGCGCGCTCGTCGATGTGGCCCGGTACCGGGTGCTGAAGCAGGATCCCATGCACGGTCGGGTCGGCGCCGAGCGAGCTGATCGAATCGACCAGCTCGGCCGTGTCGACCAAGGCAGGCAACTCGATGCGCTGCGAGCGCATGCCCACGGCCTCGCACCGCGCCGCCTTCATGCGGACATACGTCCTGGAGGCCGGATCGTCGCCGACTAGAACGGTCGCCAGAGCCGGCGTCGCCCCCGTTTCGTCGCGGATCCGCTGAACGCGCGACGCGGCACCGGCCAGAACCTGCGCGGCCACCGCTTTGCCGTCCATGATCGTCGCCGTTGCAGTCATTGTTGGATTATAGGGGGAAGCGACGAAGCGACGAAGGGAGGGCAAGAGGCAAGGTTTAATACGCATCTCGATTAGTTCTCATGCATAATCCAATTGGTCTTGCATAGAGATCGGAATCGATCCTCGTTGAGTTGGTTCCATGCGTGAGTGCTCGTGTTGAAAAGATCGTCATAGTCTTCATAGACGCGGTTACTCAGGCAGTGACTCTTCAGG
>CAUZBA010000165.1:0-6960 GCA_963577635.1 Phycisphaerae bacterium | reverse complement strand
ATCCGGCGTCTCTATGGCAAACGCCCCCCTGATGGAATCCGGCTTTGTATCGACGAGTTCGGCCCGCTGAACCTGCAACCGCGTCATGGTCAGCATCTGGCGCTGAGTGGTCACCCGGATCGCATCCGAGCCACCTACCACCGTCACAGTAGAGTCCGGCAGATGTGCGGAGTTTGCAATCTGGAACGCAATACCCTGGTCGGTTACTTCGCCGATGAAAATAATTGGCGTGTGTTCCTCGAATTTCTGAAGATGGGTCGTCGCTACTACCGCAACAGAGGCATATTGCATATCGTCCTGGACAACGCGAGCTTCCACAGCAAGGTCGAAGTCTTGGAGTACGCCGTGGCTCACCAAATCCGGTTCTACTGGACGCCGACCAGTGCATCGTGGCTAAACCGCATCGAGTGTCACTTCACAGCCCTGAGAAAGTTCGCTCTGGACAACACTGACTACCAGAGTCACGAGGAACAAGAAGCGACGATCAACACGTACCTGGCCTGGCGGAACGGTGGCCGAAATATCAGTACTCAGGCGTGGCGTTCCTACAAGCATCGATCGAAGAAAGCTGCATGATAAAATCAAACGCGAAACTCACTCGGTGGAAACGGCACTAGGTGATGACGCGTGCGCAGCGGAGCGTCCTTCAATGACCAGTCATTTAAACAAGAAACTGATCATCGTCCTCTGCGCCTGTGTCGTGGTTCTCGGCGCGGGCTTGAGCGGGGGATGGGTGCTGGCCACGCGTGCCCGGGCCGGTGCGGCGTTTCGTGAGGCCGAGGCCGCCATGGCCGCCGGTGACTTCGAGTTGGCCATCAAGCGCTACGCCAAGGCCGTCAGACACCGGAACTACTCCACGAACATCGATCTGATGCTCAACGCCAGCGAGGCGCACCGACAGGTTCAGGTGTCGGAGGTGCGCGAGGCCTGGAAGAACCTTGCACAAATGATCCAATGGCTGCGGATGGCCATTCGCGTAGATCCGCGCGACGGCAGAGCGCTGCAGCGCCGGATGGAACTGGGCATGCGGATGGGCCGCGAATTCGGTGCCGTGACCACCTGGGACACGATGCATCACGACACGCAGGAGTTGCTGCGTCAATATTCGGATCTTCCTCTGGCGATCAAATACCGCGGCATCAGCCAGGTGCAGCGTATGGTCCTGGCACCGACGAATTTGACCGCCGAGGAGCGAAGTCAGGCCGGGCTTGATCTGCGCACCGCCCTGGAACAGGTGGGTTTCGAACGCGAAACGGTTGAATACCTGGCCGTGTGGCACCAGCTCGAGGCCGACCGGCTCGGCGGGCCCGGTGGCAATAAGAAGGAGGCGTCAAATCATCGGCGCGAAGCGATGAGTCTGACGGCCCGGGGCGTGGCCGACCACGCCGAAGATCCCCGTTGGCTCGTGGTGCACCTCTCAAACCTCTTTCGGATCGGCGAGTACGATCAGGCGCAGTCTCACCTGGGTACGGTGCAACGCCTCCTATCAGAGCAATCGGCCGACCCGCGTCTGGCCCGCCAGGCGGCCGCTCTGATTCTGCGACTGCACGAGAGAACCCAGACGGCTCGCAATCGGACGCAAACGCGTGGTGTCATCCGCACGTGCGCGGCGCTGATTCAGGATGTTCTGGAAAAGCATCCCGACAGTTCCAGCCTGAAGTTGGCACTGGCCCGGATTCACATGCACCTGGACGAGCGCGACCAGGCCCGAAAGATGTTCGAGCAGCTCTGGCAGTCACGTCCGCCCGGAATGCCATTCGAGTTCGTGAAGCAGAACGGCGCCTGGGTCGCTGCGGGACTGGGTTATATGGAGCTTGAGTTGGTCGATGCACGGTCCGTCACCGATCGCGAACAACGCGAGGAACGGCTTGCCAAGATCGAACAAGGATTGGCGAGGATCAAGGCGGAAGCGGGAGACATCGCCGCAATCGACGATCTTTCCGGGCGCATCAGCGCCGTACGCGGAAACTGGGTGAAGGCCGGCATCGAATTCGATCGTCTGTCGGACCGTTATGGCGGAGGCGACGTCCAGACGCTGGAGCGGTCCGCGGCCATTCGGTTCAAGATCGGCGAATGGGGAGCGGCCGCCGACAACTATCGACGTATCCTGGAGATCCGGCCCGACCGGACGGACATACGCAAGAGACTGACCCGCGTCTACCTGGTGGGGCGCAGATTCGATGAAGCAGACAAACAGATCGAAAGACTGGTCAAGGACGATCCCGGCGATTCCTCGATACGTATTCTCCAGATCGAATCGCTGGTCCGCCAGAAACAATTCGAGGAGGCGGACCGCCTCCTCGAGCAGCTCGGGGCCAGCATCTCGCCCGACGAGGCGATCGCCCTCGGGCAGGTTTACGCCAGCGCCGGTCACACCGACACGGCACAAGAGCTGACCCTGATAGTATTTCGCAGCAACCCCCGCAACATCGCGGCACTCTTCGCGCTCGTGAATATGACACAGGATCAATCCGAGAAGCTGGCGTACATCGAACAATCTCGCAAGGCAGGCGGCGATGCTCAGCGTCTTGAAGTCGTCGCGCAGTTCGTCGACGGAGATCTTGATCCCAAGGAAGAGATCCTCCGGCGACGTCGTGATGCCTTGAAACACCTGAGCGATCCGGTCATCGCCACCATTCGGGAGTACGAGCGTCACGTCGACGCCAATGACCGAGCCGCCGCCGACAATATCCTCAGCCGACTCGACCGCGACGGCGGGATCTACATCCTGGTCATTCACAACCTCTTTCGCCAAGCCCTGGCCAGAAAGGACTGGCAGACCGCGGAGCGCATGACCGCCCATGCCCGCGATGCCCTGGGGGGTCAGGGCGCCGACGTGGCCAAAGGTTCGTTCTATCTGGGTCGCCTGGACATGGCCCGAGGCCGATTCGATCAGGCGGTGGCCAACTTCCGCGCCGGGCTGGAACATCGGCCGATCTACTCCCACGGATGGCGGATGCTGGGCGACGCCCTGGCCCAGGTCAAGGAATTCGGACCGGCCATCGCCGCCTATCGCAACGCCGTGAGTCAGCGGCCCGACAGCTTGCGCGCCCTGGTCAGTCTCGCCAAAATGTACGATCAGCGCGGCGAGCCACGCGAGGCACTGAACGTCCTGCGCCAGGCGTACCAATACAATCCGGACGATTACAAGGTCGCCAACGTCTACCTCGACTTTGAGTTGAGGCATGGCGATGCCGAGCGCGCCCTGAACCTGCGTCGCAAGATCGCCGAAGACGATCCGGACAACCTGCACAACCGGCGGGCGGTCGTCGAGACGCTGACCCGCATGCGCCGTAAGCGCGGCGCGATGGTGGCACTCAAGAAGCTGCTGGCCGACACCGGTTCCAACACGGCGAACAATATCGTTGCGTCGTATGTGATTGCCTTGACTCACGGTCCAACCGCATCGGCCGGAGGCCTGGTCAGATACATCCAGGACAACAGCGAGCAGGTGACCTCGGACGACTACCGCCTCGTCGGTCGACGATTGATGGAGCTTGGCAGTGAGACGTACGCGCTCAGTGCTTATCGCCAGGCGATCAGTTCCGAAGACCCGAACACGCAGCCGGCCACGCGCGAGCTGGCCGACCTGCTGTCACGCAGCGACGACGGTGCGGGCAAAGCTGAAGAACTGTACAAGAAGCTGCTGGAGGAATTTCCATCCGAGGTGCGAATCGCTCGCGCCCACATCCTCATGTTGCTGAAGACGGATCGATTCGACGAGGCCGAAACGCAGTTGAAGAAGCTTGTGGCAGCGCACGGTGAGGACCTGTCGACGCTGGTGCTGACCGCTCAGCTTCACGCTCAACGAGGACATCTCGACGAGGCGATCGCCGCGTGCGACCGGGCCATCGAGCAGGCGCCGCATCTCGCAAATCTCTACGTCACCAAGGCCAAACTGGTCGCCCGCGACCCGCAGCGATACGGCGAGGCGCTGAGCATCGTCGATCGCGCCGTCGCGTTGGACCCGCTGCTGGTCAGCGCCCGGCAAACCCGATCGCGAATCCATCGCCGCCAGGGAGATATCGACGCGGCCATCCGGGAGTACGAGCAACTGCTGGACAAGTCATCTCGCCACACCGGCGCCCGCCTCGAACTGGCCGAGCTGTACAACGTGGCACACCGATTCCGGAAGCTCGAAACACTGCTGGCTGACTCGGAGAAGCTGTATCCATCCGACCCGGTATGGCCGCAACGACAGGCCGCAGCCGCCATGCGCAGCAATGACGTCGAGGCGGCGCTGGAGAAGCTCGAGCGGGTGTTCGAACTCGCCCCCGAACCCAAATCCCTGTTCGCCCTGGTGTCGCTTCATATGACCGCGGGCAAACCGGCCGATGCGCTTCAGGCTCTTGACGCGAACGAAACCCTCGTCACATCCGAGCCAAGACTTCAGGCCCAGCGCGGCCGGGCTTTGTGGATGATGGGCCGTAAGGAGGAATCCACAGAGGCCTTCGTCGCCGCGTTGCGGCAGGCCAAGGGCACCGATCAGCTGTTGGCCGCGCGCAACCAGATCGTCACCGCCCACGGACTTGCGGGCGCTGCCAAGCTGATGTTGAAGACGTTCGACGATTCACCGCCGTTTATCGTGCAGGTGGCCGTGGCGGAACTGCTTATAACGGACGGCAGGTTTGACTCGGCGGTCACCCGGCTCAAAGATCTGAATCCGCAGGTCAACAAGATATCGACCGAACTGAAGACTTACTTCCATCAGACATACGCCACGGCGCTGCATCGCGCCGGGCACGCAAAGCAGGCCGAGGCGGAATACCGGCGACTGATCGAACTGACGCCCGACAACGCCACCGCGCTGAACAACCTGGCGTTCCTGCTGGTGGACCATTTGGACAGACCCGCCGACGCGGTCGAGGCGTCCAAGCGGGCACTGCGACTCTGGCCGGGCAATCCATTGATCATGGACACGCTGGGCTGGTCGCTGTTCAAGACCGGCGAAGTGGACCGGAGCCGCCAACTGCTGGAAGCCTGCTACCGGCTTCGTCCCTCGGCCGCCATCAGCCTGCACCTGGCGGATGTCCTCGAGCACGTGGGCCAGGCCCCGAATGCCATCGAAGTGCTGACGTCCGGCAAGGCGCTTGCCGAACGATCCCGTGACCAGGCCACGCTGCGACTTATCAACGAACGTCTGGAGCGGTTAGGTGGTTGAATGGTCCACCGTCAGGGGCGTCAGCTTTTCAACCTGACCGGCGGCGATCTTGTCGAAGCCGCTGCCAAGCTCGCCCAGGGGATCGGGCGGAAGAATCTCAACGTTTTTTTCGCCGAGTTTCGCCTCACCGCGCCGGACCCTTTCCTGGAAATTCGTGCATTCGGCCAGGAGCCGCTCGAGGATCTGCTCTTCGGGCACGTTCGCGACCCGTTCGCCCTGGACGTAAATAATGCCGCGCCGATCACCGGCGAAGATGGCGACGTCCGCGCCTTCGGCCTCGCCCGGACCGTTCACGACGCAACCCATCACCGCGACCTTGACGGGCAGATCGATTTTCTCGGCAAGTTTCGCGCGGACCTGCTGCGTCAGGTTGTACAGGTCCACCTGGATCCGCCCGCACGCCGGGCACGCGATCAGCTCGGCCCCCTTGCGCTCTCGCAGTCCCAGGCAGTAAAGCATTTCCAGGCCGTCCTCGACCTCGTAGACCGGGTCGCTCGCATAAGAGATGCGGATCGTGTCGCCCGTGCCTGCGGCCAGTAGGTGCCCAAGCGGCACGACGCTGCGAATGGTGCCGGTTTCCCGAGGCCCCGCGTGCGTTACGCCCAGGTGCAACGGGTAGTCGAAACGCTTGCTGATTTCCGTGTAGGCGGCGATCACCAGCAGCGGATCGATGCTCTTGGCCGAAATGACCACATCGTAAAAGTTGCGCTGCTCGAACGTTTCCAGGTATTCCTCGAGCTTGGTGATCATGATCGCCAGAAGGTGCCCGTGACTGTCGTCCGAAAAGTAGCCGCCCAGCTCCTTCATCCTCTGCTGCTTGTCCCGGCGCTCGACGATTGAGCCCTCGTTGACCCCGACGCGAATGGGGATGCTCCGCTCCTTGCACGCGTCGATGACCTTGAGCACCTGTTCGCGGTCCTTGATGTTGCCCGGGTTCAGGCGGATCTTGTGAACGCCCGCCTCGACGGCCTCCATGGCCCGTTCAAAATGAAAGTGCACGTCGGCCACGATGGGCACGCGAACTTGCGGGAGGATCTGGCGCAAGGCCTCGGTGTCCTTGCGTTCGGGCACGGCCACGCGAACCAGGTCGGCTCCGGCCGCGGCGAGCTTGTGAATCTCGGCGACACAGCGGTCCACCTCATAGGTGTAGCCCGCGGTCATCGTCTGCACGCTGACCGGCGCGTCGCCGCCGATGGCCACGATCCCGTGTGCCTTGTCCCCTACCGTCACCTGGCGCGTCTTGCGTCGCTGCATGGTTTGAAGATCCCGAGGAGTCGTGCCGTCGGCGCGCGGGCATTATAGCTCAATGCGGGATCGAGCGACCGAAGATTGCTTACGTTGTTATGGGTCGCCGCGACGGCGGTTGCGGGCTTCGCCGATCAGAAGCGAAAGCGAACACCCACGCCCCAGTTCGAGCCGTAGTAGTGGCCGTAGCCGCCGTGAACATAACCGTGGTGCCGACCACCGCCGCCATGGCAACCATGGCGGCGGTGGTGGCCGTAGGATCGACCATAGTGACCGTAACCACCGTGGCCGTAATCACCAAAGCGAACTCCCACGTTCCAGCCCCATGAATCTACGGGATAACCGTAATAGGGTCCGCCGTACCAGTGGGAGGGTAAGTAGGTTCGCACCCTTCGATACACAACTGGACGTGTGACGCGGCGCGGCGTATCGATCATCACCGCGTGATCGGATGCATCGACCGCGGCCGACCGCGGTGGCATCGCGGCGGGTTCGGGCATCGGCGCGTAGACCGCCACCGGATCGGGTTTGCGCGGTAACCGGGCCGACGCGTC
>CAUZBA010000164.1:0-6990 GCA_963577635.1 Phycisphaerae bacterium | reverse complement strand
CTGTGGCGCGCGGGCGGTGGCATCGAACTGTCCCATGGCAGACGCGGTCACCCAGAGCAGCGCCACCGACCCGATCACGATTCTGTTTGACGTTCGCATTGATGGTGTTCTCTGTCGCGCCAAGCGAATTCCTAGAACGTTTCTGTTTGAACGCGTCGTGGACCGAACGGGCGGCATCCGCGTCATCATGGTCAAACGGTTTCGGATGCCGAGGGATCGTTCGGCTGCAAGTTAGCGGTCGTGGAAGTGCCCTGATCCTATGATGCGTCGGCGAGCAGCCGTCGAATCTGCTCGTCGAGCTCGCGCTCGGCCGCGTCGGCTGCCGGGACGTCAGCACGCGGGTCACCGTGTTGGTCGGCGCGCTGGTTCGCTCTTTGGCCTGCGTCTTGGTCTGCGTTTTTCCCCGCGTAGCGCGGTTTGACGTCGCTCGCGCCGGCGCGGCGGGTCGAGGCGTCGTTCGGCTGGTCCGTCTGTGTGGCGGTGGCCGCGCGTTCAGCCAGGTCGTGTTCGACGGCTTGTTCCGCGGTTCGCGTCTCGCCGATCGGATCGGCGGACTGGTCCTGAACCGCGGCGAGCAGGATTCCCGAACCCGCGGTCAACTCGCGCCGGCGCGTCGGGCGTCGGCCGGCGGCGTCAGGCTCGTCCGCGCCGCTTGCCGACTGCAAACTCAGTGACTGTCGCGCCGCGCCGTTGAAGACGGTTCCGGCCACCTCGGCGCCGACCATGCGCAGGTAGGAGACGCTGCGGTTGAATCGGCTTTGCGACTCACCGCGGCGAACGACCAGGATCACCGCGTCCGCAACGCTGGTGACAAACAGTGATTCGACGCTGCCGGGGATCGGGCCGGTGTCGAACAGGATGATGTCGACCATCGATTTCGCCTGATCGATCAATCCACGGATGAATTTGGACGACATCTTGCCGATATCCTGGGATCGGGCGCACAGTGCCGGGAGTATCCAAAGGTCGGGCAGATTGGTCTGAATGACGCACCGTTCCAGCGGCGCCCCCGATAGAACCCCGAGCAGTCCTGTCTCGGTGTCGCGCGGATTGAGGAAGATCGATGCGTCTTGCTCATTCAAATATCCCATCTGGAGCATGACCTGATCGACGCTTGTGGCTGGCGCAGGTTCGCCGCGATCCGAGTCGGCGCCCGCCCCGGCGTGGTCACGACGGCCCGCGCCGTGTGGGTTCGATTGCACGCGGCCGGCCAGGTCGCAGTCGATCAGGAGCGTCCGCGTGCCCGACAGCGCCAGGGACGAGGCCAACCCCGCGGTGAGGCTCGTCGTGCCCGCGCCGCGGCTTGGGCTGGTGATGGCGAAGGCCTTGCTGCCGTTGGTCATCGCCCGAACCTGGAGCAGGGCCCGGATTTCGTGAATGCACAGCGCCGCCAAATCGCTTTCCTTCGGATCCGCGCCGTGGTTCGACACGCCGGGTACGGTCCCAAGCAGCGGCGCGGCGGGTCCGTCGAGTGCGGCGTTGTCAGGTCGCAGCATCCGGTCGTCGAGGGCGGTGACCAACAGAACGAGGCACAGACCGACGGTGCCACCGGTGAAAGCGAGCAGCGTCGCCATGACCCGGCGACGATCCCTGTAAGGTGCCCCCGGCGGTTGCGGTTCGCCGTAACTCAGGACGTTGATCTGCGGGCCAGTCCGGGATGTCGTCTCACACTGCTCCAGGCGCGACTGTTCCTGGTCGATTTCGACACGATGGTCGGAGGCCAGCTTCTCAAGCGCTTCGACCTTCACCCTGACATCTTCAAGTTCAGTGACCCGAAGCCGGCTCTGTTCGTAGCGGCGCCGAAGGTGCGTTTCTCTGCGACGCAGATCGTTGATCGAAAGCGTCACCGTGGCACCGGAATCGGCCGGCCCATCACCGGCGGGCGTGTCAGGCTCGGTGCCCATCGAGTGGACGCTGTCGTGGATCTGCCGGTCGATCCAGCGAAGGTCATTCCGCGTATCGACGAGGGCGGGGGCATTGACGCCCATGTGCCGCCGCAGCTTGGTCAGCTTTCGTTCGACCTGCTGGCGGCGGCCCAGCCATTTGCCGAGTTTCGTATCGGCGCGGGCGAGCCGGGCGAGAATCTGCGCCGTCTGCTCCGGGCCGAGGTCGGCATGGTCATCGGTCCGGATCGCGTCGAGCGCCATGCGGGTGGATTGCAGCAGCGACTCAAGGTGTTGTGATTCGTCCACCTTCGACGCGTATACCGTGGAGATCGGGATCGGCCCCAGTGTGCTGGTGGCCTGACGGATCCGCGATTGGATGCTGTCCATCTGCTCTCGCAGCGTTTCGAGTTTTTCCCTGATGTGCTTCGCCTTCAGCGATCGCTCGGCGCGGTGCCGTTCGATCGTCACCTGCTCGAAAGATTCAACGACGCTTCGGGCCGCGATCCTCGCGACGCGCGCGTCGGCATCGGCGTGCGAAACCAGAATCTGCATCGGTTCGCCCGCGAGCGGTCGCGCCTCCAGGCGCCGGATCAGCGCAGCCACGTTGGGCGGCCGCTCGTGAACGTCCAGCTTCAGCCAGTGCGAGCTGCGTAACGCCTGTGTGGCGACCCGCTGGCCGAGCATGAGCGCGACCTGGAGATCGTTGAACGATTCGATGTCTTTGCCATGCGACGGACCGACGATTCCCGGCGGGGGCCCGACCTCAACCAGGGCGACGGTGCGGTAGATCGGCTCGGTCGAGAAGAATCCGAGCACGGCGCCGAGCACCACGCCGCCGATCACGGCGAGGGCCAGCCAGCGGTACCGCCCCCGCATCTGTCGGTACAGGTGAACGCCCAATGACCTTGAAGTGCGCAGCGATTCGCGCCCGCTGCGGGCGCCATGTTGCATGTCGGGCGGTGCCTGTGGCGGTCTGGTCGTCGGTTCCTGTTTCATCGAGGACTCCTTCCTGCTTGCCCCCGCGTCATCCGTACGCTGCGATGCGATCTTGCGACCCCATGCGGGGACCCAGGCTTGGCCCCGAGGTCTGCACCCAAGATGTAGGTGTCTTTGCCTGGGCATCATCCCAGGTGTTGGGGTTACGTCAATGCCGACTTCGTCCGGGGCCGCATCGGGCCCCCGCGGCACGATCGCACGCGGTGCGATCCATCATCACGGTGGCGGGGCCTGGACAGCGCCGCGGTCATCGGCCGGTGCCGAGCACGTGATTGTTCTGAGAATTGGTTCTGAACCGTCGCGAATGCGGTGGGTCTGTCGTAACCGCGACTGGCGCGTGTTGGGAGCCACCAGATTGTCCATTACACTCAGTCGCTCAATCCTTTAGGGGGGTTTTCGACGTTGTCCGTCGAGACATTTTGTCAAATTATCTACACCATTTTTACGGGAGTACCACTCCATGGCTGAGTCACAAGAGACGACCGTCATCGCTGTGGACACGCGCATCAAAGGCGAAATGACCTTTGAACGCACGGCCTGCATTCAGGGACACTTTGACGGCAAGATCAACGGCAAAGGCGAGTTGCAGGTTGCCCCAAGCGCCAAGTGTCGCGCCGAGATCGATACCGACAATGTCGTGATCGACGGCATGATCGAGGGCAACGTCAGGGCCGCGCAGCGCCTCCAGTTGAACTCCAAGGCCCGTCTCAAGGGCGACATCGTTGCCGAGCGCCTCTCTACAGAAGAAGGCGCCTCGATCGTGGGGCACGTGACCGTCGGCCCTGATGCGATCAAGGCAGCCGGTGGTGCCGGTTCGGGATCGGATGCGCCCAAGGCGTCGTCACCACCGTCACCGCCGGCGCCTCCGCATCGGAAATAATCCAGGACCCACACCACGCGGAATCGGTCAATGATTGCACAGTTGACTTTGACTTGCGACGGCGGGTCGTGAAGCCGCGCTCGTAACGCTGTGCAGACTGCGGCTAGTTTCGCCGAGCCGGCGCCAGCGATCGCATCTGAAGATCGGGCATCCGGTTTCGTCGTCGCAAACTCGCCGTCGTGTGGTCGCGGTTCAGCATGCCGCGCCTGTCATGTCCGGATTAGCCATGGCCAAGGTTACGGGTCCACGCACGGTCCAGTGTTATCTCTGCCGGCATCGATTCGAGGTCAGCAGACGCGCCAAGTCCACATCCTGTCCGGGCTGCCACAAGGCGGTCATTGTCGAAGATTTCATTCTCAAGAAGAACAAGTCGTCGCTGTTGATGGTGACGCCCGTCCAGACGTGTGGACGGATCGTCATTCCCAGGCGCACACGCGTCGTCGCCAAACTTGTGGAAGCGCACGGGGGGATCGAGGTGCTCGGGCACATGGACGCCCAACAGGTCATCAGCGGCCAGCTCACCGTGATCGGCGACAAGGCGCACTGGAAGGGCAATCTCAAGTCGCCGACGGTGGTCATTCACGAACGGGCTGTGATCGAGGGGGGCTATTTCGAGGTTCCCGACGATTCTCTGGAGTTGTCCACCCTGCCGAAGGCGGGCGAACAACCCGAACCCACGCTGGAGCCCAAGCCCAAAGCCACGGTGAAGGCCGGGGTCACGCCCAAACCAAGACTCAGACCCAAGCCCCAGGCCAAGACCAAACCCAGGCCAAAGCCCAACGCCGAAACTGAGCAGCCGGTCGTGAAGAAAACCGCGCCAAAGCGCCGCAGGCCGCCACCGAAAGACACGTCATGACGGCAAGATCAGAAATAGAGTGCCGGAGTTTTGGAGTGATGGAGTACTGGTATTGACCTGGTCCGCAACTGACCGATACCAATACTCCACTACTCCAATCATCGTCCCCGCTATAATCGCGATGCCGTGAGATACGTCATGGACGATGGCTCCCCCCCCATCATCGGTCGTGGACGATCGGGAACCGTGTATCGTTGTCGCGACGTGCACGGCCGCGACACCGCTAAAAAGACGTTTCACTGCAAAGGCCTCACCAGCCTGGTGCACCTGGCGGTCAATGGTTGTCCCAGTCCGTATGTCTGGTGCGCCCAGACCGTGCAGGCTGCGGTCTTGCGTCGGCAGATTCTCGGTGATTTAGTTGACTTCTGGATGCAGCGCCGCCTTCGTGTTGCCGCGGCCCGCGAGTTCTGCTGGTCCGGCACGGCCGGCGATGGCGGCGCGTACGCCCTTCACACCGAGTGGATCGACGGCCGCCACGCTGCGCTGCATCAGCCCTTCCGTGGCGGGCGCACCGACGAAGCCCACGAATTGTCTCGAAAGGTCATGCGGCCGCTCCAGCGCTATCTCGCCGATTCGGGATTCGACGGTCTTGTCTGGCAGGCGGGTCTTGGCAACCCGGTGGCCGCGAATAACTTCATGCTGGAGAGCAACGGAGCGGCCGATCGACGGTGGGTATGGATCGACCTGGAATCCGGCGTGCCGGCGTTGTTCGCCATCAGCCCCGTGTCGTGGATTCGCTTTTACCTTCCCCGATCGTGGCGACACCGTGGCGCCATGCTCGATGATGTCGACATCGAAAAGCTGCGCCGCTATGTGAATGACCGAACGACCGAGCTTCAGCGCCGGCTCGGCACCGAACCCTTTGCGGTGATGCTCCGGCGTATCGACGCACTGGAAGCCTGCCAGAACCCGTGGCGCCGTTGGCGACGTGTCGACCGCAGCATTCAATGTCAGTTGAAGCTCGGACGGATCGACGCGGCCGGCGCCCGCTGGTACGCGGCTCACCCGCTCGCCTGGTACGGGCACGAAGCGATCCGCGCCGCGCACAGCGGCCTGCAAAGAGCGGCGGATCTGGCTGGCGCCTTTCGGCGCCGTCTGGCCGCAATGGATGTCGCGGCCGTGTGCCGAAACGTCGTGCGTTTCGTCTGTACACAGGAGTATCGCGCAGCGACGGCGCGCCGTTACGTGGCGGGACGCATCGATCGCTGGCATCGGCGCGGGCAGGTGGACGACGTCGAGGCAGCGACACTGCGGCGCCAGATCGAGGCCGACGCGGCCGGCCCTTACATCACCGATTTCGGCGTGCACCTGCTGAGCAAGCCCGTGGCGAAGGTGACCGCGTACCTCCTGGTTCCCTACCTGGTGGCGGTCGGTGTTCTGGGTGTCTACTGGCTGGCGATCGCGGTCCTGTTCAGCGGGCCGGCGGTGCGCACGGTCTACACCGGCGGCCGCCTGCTCCAGTCGGCCCTGCGCCGCGAGGAAAAGCCATGGGTGGCGCTGTTCACAGGGGTCGTGCCCATGCTGGGCAACCTGGCGTATCCGCTGCAGATCGTCCACGCGGGTACGGGGCACGATCGACAGGCCGCCCGTTTCATTCTCTACGACGCGTTCAGCCGCGTCGGGGAGAACTTTCCAATCTGGGGCGGCTGCGACACGCTGACCGAGCACCTTTTTAATCGCATCGGGGATCTTGCCGGTCGCAGACAACGAAACCGACACGTTGATCCCGAGGTTGATCCCGAGGCCGCACCCGCGTAGCTTGCGTCAACAGCATCGTCGCGCAATCAGATGTTGGCGAGAAACGCGGGGTAGCGCCGGCGAGAAAGATCAGTAAGACATCAAATCCGATCACCCCGCGGCGGTCACGCCGAAAACACGTTCGCCATCTTGCTCTTCGCCGCCTCGAACCCCAGTCTCAGTACCTGCGTGTCTGTAACGACGCTGATCAGGCGGCACCCAAGGCTGAGGCACAACGCCGCGTGTTCTTCTGAGGTGCAGAGATTGCCCCACGGTTTGCCGGCCGCGGCCGCGGCCGCGGAAACCCGCTTGAGCGCCTTGACGCATTTGGCGTGCATCACCTGTCCGGGCACGCCCAGGTTCAACGCCAGGTCACCCGGCCCGACGAAAACGCAGTCCACTGCTTCGACCGCGGCGATCTGCTCAACGCATTCCAGAGCGGACGCCGTCTCGATCTGGATGACCAGCCAGCGATCGCGGTTGGCCCGCCCGGCGTGTTCGGCGGTGTCGGTCGTGCCGTACCCGGCCTCGTAGTTGGAACGGAACATGCCGCGTTCGCCCATCGGCGGGTACTTGGCCCAGCGGACGATCTGCTCCACCTGCTCGAGCGTGTTGATCTGGGCGACCATGACGCC
>CAUZBA010000163.1:0-7037 GCA_963577635.1 Phycisphaerae bacterium | reverse complement strand
TTCGCGCAACCTTGCTCAACAACAGTCCACCGGCATCACTGCTGATCGAGCCGCTATCGAAACCGGCCCGTCCCTGACGTAGTGCACCGGCGTGAAGACAGAACTTTCTGATTACACTGTGTCGTCACAGGTCGGCCGCCTTGCCTGGAATAAAGGTTGCTCGCAACTTCCCTTATGCCAGAAAGACCAACCTTTTCAATAGAGTCGTGAGAAATGCGGGCTAGCACTTCGGTCCCATCAACCTGTGCAGAGGACTTGCACCTCCAAGCTGTCGAACATGCCCGGCGCACTCCCGTCGCTGCAGGGCAACGCCCTGGATCCGGTCACGACGGCACGACTGTTCATCCTGCAGGTGCTGCACGGCAACGTGAGCTGCCGGGCAGTGCGGCATCTTTCCGGGGTGAACGTCTTCGGCTACCGCCTATTGCAAGGCGAGGATGCGGCTACCCGTCGAGATCGTGGCTCGCCGCCTCGCACCGTTCGAGCGCGACGTTTCGCGCCTGTCGTTCGGCAACCTTGCGGTCGAGCAGCTCGTCGATGGCCGCAACCGCATCCGGCTTGCTCAGAGCGTCCAGCATGTCCACGGGAAACCCGGCCCCCCGCAGGCACACGTCGCGCCACAGGGTCCACCCGTCGGCAAGCGGCGTCAGATGAGGTGCCGCGGCAGTGTCGGTATGTGCGTCGCCGCCGCGTGCGTTCGCGCTCTGTGGCGTTGCCTTACGGATTCTCAGGCATCCTTTAGAAAGGCCATGTCAAGTAGAAAGACCGTGTCATGATCGGCGACCCACTCCCTGAGGTCGGTCACACGGGGGCCGGCCGTTCCGGCCGCGGCTGGTCCGGGCCGTAGATTGTGGCCAGTGTGCCGATCCAGACGGTCGCCACCACGAACACGAAGCTCACGCACGTCTGCCACCTCGAAATGCGCCAGGCGCTGCGCGTGACCAGGCGCATGCGACTCCAGAACAACCGGGGCAGGTTGGCGAAGAAGAGGCGCGACCCGACCGGGTAGCGGAGCTTGCCCGGCGCCATGCCTCTGAGGATCACGCTGCGAAACGGCCCGCCCCAGTACCAGCTGTGCCGCCAGGAGCCCAGTAGCGATCCGCGTGCGCGGTGTGTCACGGCCAGGTCGTGAACGAAAAAGATGGGCAGCTTGTTCTGCTGCAGGCGCTGCTGGAACTCGAAATCCTCCAGGACGCGGAAATCCTGATCGAAACCGCCGACCGTGTCGAAGATCGTTTTGGCCACCGCGAGGTTCACCGAAGGCTGGAAGAGCGTCGTGCGCTGCGTGGGTCGCCTCACGCTCCAGTTGAACCAGCACGCGAAGTGATCGGCCACGGCGATGGGATTGCGCTGCTGCGCCGGATCGAGCAGGATCGGCCCGCCGAACGCACCGAACCGCCCGAGACGAATGGCGGTCTGGACAAGGTGCTCCAGAAAGTCGTCACCGACGGGGCAGGCGTCGGCGTCGATGAAATAGAGCAGGTCCCCGCGGCAGTTCCTCACGGCCTCATTGCGCACGACGCCCGGTCCGATCTGCTCGCTTCGGACAATCTTCACGTCGTATTCCTGGAGAACCGCAAGAGTGTCATCGGTCGAGTCGTTATATGCGGCGATGATCTCGACGTCCCACCCTTGTGGCGCCCGTAATGTCTTGAGCCGATCCAGCAGGACATTGACTGTTGCGGCCATGTTCCTGACAGGGATGATGATGCTCAGCGTTCGAGTGCGCTGCGTTGCGGCGCCCGGTGACACCAGCGTCATCGTGGCGGGGGCGAAGACGTATTGCTGCTCGACCACATTGAATCCTCGCGCCGCCGCCCGGCGCACCCATCCGTGAAGAGGATATCACCTCGCCGATTGTCCGTGGTCGGATCCTGCTATTCTCTGCGTACCGGACGTTCCATTCGAGGACAGATCGACGATGAGCAAAGTCCGTATCGATGGGCCGCGAGGCTGCACCGCGGAGGACCTCGACGAGCTGGTCGCACTGGTGAGCGGGATTTTCAGACCTGACGGTTTTCAGGACATCCGCACCGACTACCCCCTGGTATACCGGGACGAGAACCTTCCCAACATCCGTTTGATTCGCGCCGCAGGCCAGATCGTGGCGGAGGTGCCCTTCGTGCCGTGGACGGTGGCTCACGAGGGCTGCCGCTTCACGATCGCAGTGATCTCGCCGACCGCAACGCACGTCGACCACAGGCACAAAGGATACGGCCTGCGCTGCCTCAACAGCTGTATCGAATGCATGGCCCTTCAGGGCATCGACCTTGCCGTTTTGTGGACGATGGTCAAGACGTTCAGGTTTTACAACCACGCGGCGTTTGAAGGTGTGCGCGATCAGGGCCACACCTTCCCGTGCGGGCGCGGTGACGCGTCGCGGTTCGAACATCATGGCGAGCAGGTCGTCGATTACGACCCCAGGTCGCGCCAATACCTGGTCGACATCATGTCGATGCACGAGGCAGAACCGTTCGGGTTCGTACGCAACGTGGACCGGGCCGCGACGTTTTACAGCCTGCCCCTGCTCACAACGCACCTGGCCTTGCGCGGCGGCGAACCGGCGGCGTACCTCTGTGTCAGCCGGTCGAGCAATAAGCCCGGCATCATCGAGGCCGGCGGCGATTCCGACGGCGTCGAGACGCTTGTGCATCACGCCCTGGCGTCGCTTGCCGACGACAATCCGGTCACCGTTCACACGTCACTGTGCCCGACGGTGCTCTACGAGCTGATGCATGCAAAGGTAGCCGACCGTCGCGGCGGCAGCGGCGAGAACACCATGCTGAGGATCAACGACATCCCGGGGTTCCTCGGCCGGATCGCGCCCTGGCTCGAGCGCCGCAACGCGGGCACGGACGCGTCGGTCTCGATTCGCGTCACCGACGCCGACCAGACGGTGTCGCTCGATTTTCGAGGCGGCCGGCTGTCGATCGGCACTGAGCGCAGGACGCAGCACCTGGAACTGACGCGCCTGGAGTTGACGTCCGCGGTGTTCGGGCCCCATCCGGCGAGTCCGTTCCAGACGCCGCCGCCGCTGGATCTCCTGTTTCCCTTCTACTTTCCAATCGCGGTTCTGGATCGAAGCTGAGTTCCGCGACGTCCCGTGACGGCCACAACCGTCACATGTTCTTTGTGACTCACGCGTCTGCGATTCGGTCATGTCGCGGGCCTATAATGAAGTGATTCCCACCGCCACAAACGCAGGTTACTCGTGGACAATCGATCGGCATTCAGTATTACCGACCTCGTGATCGTGACCGCCGTCGCTGTGTTGATGCTGGGCGTCTTGACGCCAACGGTGTGCCCTGCCGTGCGTACGAGTCGAGTCATGACTTGCACCAAGAATGTCAAGATCATCAACGTCGGCGTGCAGTTCTACCTGGGCGTCTGAAAGGACACCTACCCTCACACGGCTTCGTACAACGGAAACGATAACGACACCTCAGCGGCGCTTTCATGGATGAACCTCGTGGGCAAGCAGGGCCAGGCGAAGCCGGTGTGGAGAGCGTTAGCGAGCGACGGGACGGTGCCGAGCCGGAGGACCGCATTGTCAACAAGTTCATCGACGGCACCACCGATCTGGGCGAGTGCCCCCTTGACCAGGGCAGCGTGTGGGGCGCAGACGACGCGACGGCCTTCGACGGCTTCGGCAGTTCGTACGTCTACTGGAATCGCACCAGCACCGAGGTTGCGGCGGAAAAAAAGATCGGCAAGGACGGCGTCTGGGCCATCGAAGGACACAGGGCCGTGGAGATCGCCAGCCCGTCCAAAAAACTCATCGTGGCCGACCTGATGGCCCTCAGCCCTGGCACCTTCGGCGTGCACAAGGTGACCGGGCCTTACGCAGACCGGCACCGATGTCACAACGACAAGGACCCGATGAACGTCAGCGTCGCCTTCGCCGACGGCCACGCCAGGATCATCAAGCGCAAGACCTGTGTTGACAATCCGGGTGACGGCGTCGGGATGAGCAGAAACCCGATCAACTGCGCCGACGGATGCACCGACGAACATCTCAGACAGATGCAGGTGCGCCTGCGCGGTTACACCGCCTATTATTGATCTGACTGCACGCTCGCGAACATCAGGTCGGACGCGCCTTCTCGTACCAATCGCAAAGCGCCGAGATGTCATGATCTTCGGGCGTTTCGGCACAGGCATCTGCGACCGCGTCCGCCGCGGCGCGGATGACGCGAGCCGGCACGTCCATGGCCTCGGCCAGGGAGACGCAGAGGCGGGCGTCCTTGAGGAGCATGGGCAACGTGAAGTCGACGCTGCGGTCGCCGGAGAGGATCTTGGGTCCGGCCCGCTGAGACATGGCGCTGCGGCCGCCCGAACCGCTGAGGAAGTCGAAGAAACGCTGCGGGTCGAGGCCGAAACGCCGAATCGTCGCCATGGCTTCGCCGAACCCCGCGAGGTTGATGACGCACATCATGTTGTTCGCCAGCTTGGCCGCAGCCGCCGCGCCGTGTGGGCCCATGTGGATGCTGTCTCGCCCCATCGCCTCGAACAACGGCCGGCAGCGGTCATAGTCATCGCGGTCGCCGCCGACGACGAACAGCAATGATCCGTCCTCGGCTTCGCGGCGCGTGCCCGTCACCGGTGCGTCGAGGAATGCGATGTCGCGCCGGCGCAGGGACTCGGCCACCTGCTGGCTCGTGTGCGGGTGGACGGTGCTCGAGTCGACGACGACCGTGCCCCGCCGCGCCCGGGAGGCGACGCCGTCCTCCGCCGTGATCACGCCCCGGACGACGTCGTCGTCGCTGAGCATGAGGACGACGGCGTCGCAGGCCTCCGTCAGATCGCCGATGGAGGTCGCGCCGACGGCGCCGGCGGCGACGAGCGGCTCGCACTTTTGCGCCGTTCGATTCCAGACATGGACGTCGAAGCCCGCGAGCAGGAGGTTCCGCGCCATCCCGGAACCCATGATGCCCGTGCCGATCAGACCAATGCGTTTCATTGAACCCTCGCGCGTCGGTGACGAATCGCGTCACCATGATATCCCGCATGGCTGAGCATTCATTCGCGCGACCGCGACACGGTCCGCGACTCGCCCGTGTCCTGATGGACCGATAGGATGTTGCGGCGACCGCGGGTTGCCGGGAACCGACGGGCTTGCGACAGGTCTGATCCATGGCTGGGAAGGAAATCTCCGGAATACATCGACCCCGCGCATCGGGAGCCTTGAACACCGTGGCATCGGGATCGCTGGCCGCCGCGGCGGCCGCGGTGGTCGGGCTGCTGCTCGCGAGTTGTACGCGATCCGATCCGTCTCCCGACCGCGGCGGGGCGCCGATCAAGGTGCTCACCTGCACGGTGCAACCGGGTGGGGGCAGCGCGCGTCTGATCGTGCGCGGCTCCGACGTGCGCGTCGAACCCGATCCGGACCAACCGGCTCGCACCCTGGAGACGAAGGTGTTCAACCAGTTCCCGCGCTCGGGAACGTACCACGCCGACCTACAACGCCGCACGCCCTCCAACTGGCTGTCGGTCGTAAAGCAACCCGGACCCGACAACGGATTTGAACTGCAAGTCATGGTCGCCGGCGGGCCGACGTCCAGGCCCGTCACCTTCGACGTCTACGCCGTGCCCACTGCTGAATTCGAGAACCGGTTCAACGTCGTCGTCATCACGATCGACACGCTCCGTCCGGACCGGCTGGGGTGCTACGGTCATTCCCGCCTGACGTCGCCCAACCTCGACCGGTTCGCCGAGCAGTCGGTCCGCTTCACCAACGCGTTCAGCACCAGCAGCTTCACGCCTCCGGCCCATGCGTCCCTGTTTACGTCGAAATACCCCGGCGACCACGGGCTGCTCGGGTGGAACCGGCTGCCGGATGACCAGGTCACGCTCGCCGAAGTGCTCAAGGGCTGTGGCTTTGTCACGGCCGCGAGCGTGAATCTTGATTTGCTCACGGAGCAGAACCTCGGTCAGGGGTTCGACTGGCAGGGGGAGGGCCGGCGCGACGGCAGGCTGGTGGTCGCCGACGGCATCCGCTTCATTCACGCGCCCGCCGACTCACCGAAGTTCGTCTGGCTCCACTTTTACGATGTGCACCGGCCCTACGGCGGCCCGCCGGACTCGGTCAGACGGTTCAACCCCGGGGGTCGCGACGGCGTGGGCGACGACGAGCCCCATTACAACCTGCGACCGCTTGACAACCCAGAGCACGGCTACAGCCTGAAAGCCAGCGGGCTCGACGAGGCCGACCTGGAATTTATCACCGACCGCTACGACGCGGGCATCGCCTACGTTGACGCGCTGCTGGGCCCGGTCTTCGAGGCGTTGTCCACGCCGCAGCGACAACAGGACACCATGGTCGTTGTCACCTCCGATCACGGGGAAAACCTGCGTGAACACCCAGAGTTCCTCTTCTCTCACGATCCGTATCTACATTCCGTGGTGACGCATATTCCACTGCTGATCCGCTACCCCGGCGCCCGCGGCGGGGGTTCGACGACCAACGCCCTGGTCAGCCTCATCGATGTCGCTCCAACCGTGCTGGAGGTGATCGGTGCGCACGTGCCGAGCGAGTTCAACGAGGGCAGGAGCCTGATGCCGCTACTGAAAAGCGACACCGACTGGCCACGACAGGAAATCTTCATGGAATCCTGGAGCTGGAAGATGCAAAAGGCCGTTCGCTCCGCCGGGCATCTGGCCATCCTGGAGGTCTCCAATGCCGAAACTCAATTCTTCGCGTTGGCGAATGATCCGCTCGAGCATCGACCGGCGCTTCAACCCGGCAGCGGGCCGGGCGCGAGACTTCAGGAGTTGCTGAAGGCCTTCAGCCGTCGTCCCGGCGCGAACGCGGCCATGCCAGAGTTGGATGAGCAGACCAAAGAGAAGCTGCGGTCACTGGGGTACACTCAGTGATCAATTGGCGGCCTCGTTGGCCTGCAATGCTCGAACGGTGCCGGGCACATTCGAGTCCCGTCCTGAACGCCGTGAACTTAGCCTATAACTCTGCGCCACAGCGCGCCTTATATTCGTTTGCGCTTTACAAGACTTCCTGTGATGATGGAGTTGCGGACAACCAA
>CAUZBA010000162.1:0-7040 GCA_963577635.1 Phycisphaerae bacterium | reverse complement strand
TTTCGATGCAGGCACAGGCGGCCTCGGCCAGCTCGCGCGACCAGAGTCCCTGTTTCCCCGCGGCCCACACGGCGTCGCCTTCCAGGCACGTGACGGCGGCCACACCGGTTTCGCCGCCGGCGCGTCGCTCGACCATGCACTGAAGCGCCTCGAGCGTGTGGCTGCCATAGATGTCCAGGCCCGAAAATCCAATCGCGATCGCCTCCGGGATGGGGGTGTCCCGTTCGTGCTCAAGCCAGGGGTTGCGCCAGCTCAGGGGCAGTGTCGAGCCGGCCATGAAGGGCACGGACAACGCCCGGGCACGGTCGACCATCCAACTGGCGTCGTGCCAATTGTAGGCAAGATGCTTGTCATTGAAGACCGGAACGCTGCGCCCGGTCGTGGCGAACACACCGCAGATCTGTTCCATGAAATACTTGCGCGGGAGCAGCTGCTGCTGCTTTTCGTTCCAGGCATAGTCACCGTGCTCGCCGATCAGCAGTACGCCGTCCACGGCCAGCTCCTTGCCGCCACGCGTCAGAGCCCCGACGATGCTGGGATACACGGTGATCCCATGACGGGCGGCCAGGTCACGGCCGACATCCTCTTGCGGAATCTGATCGATGTACATCGAGGCCACGTCGACGCGCGGGGCCATCAATCCTTCGTCCACCGGAAAGCCCTTGATGAACTTGGTCACGATCACGTCGGCGTGCGATTTCGCCCGATACTCCGAGATGATGGCGGCGATCTTTTTGCGCGGGGCCAAACGTGTAACTTTCGTTGAAGTTCGGGGCTGCTGACGGACAGCATCGCAAATGCGGAACGCCCGAGCAAACCGTGACGACGCAGCGCGAACGACTCACGCGCGGGGATTATTGGTCGTTCTGCTGTCGTCGATCGCGATCGCGGTCACCGTCACCAGCATCGTCGCCTATTCCAACAACGCTCTGATCGTCCATCCCGAATGGATTCTGGGCAAGGAACTGGCAGCCAACCCGCTCATGGGCAGCGGGTCGGCCTTTTCAACTCGAAACCTGCTGAACCGGAACCGGTTGAATCTCAGTGTCTGGCACGGCTACCAGGAACTCCTTCTCAATCGCATATTTCAGCCCGGCCGGATTCGATACGAATTCAATCTCGACGACGACGGCTACCTCTACGTGATCTTCAACAGGAACGCCGGTGGCTACGCCGGCATCCGAATCAGTCGCAATGCCAGATTCGCGAGCAGGTTCTTCCGTGCGACACACCGCGGCGAGTTCACCGAGACGGTGGCGATCGACGCCCCACCGATCACTGCCGACTGGCACTCGGCCGAGCTGGAATTTGCGCCGTCCTTCGTGACTTTGATGATCGATGGAGCACGCGCCGGCCAGTTCGACATCTCGACCATGCCTGAACAGGTGATCGGATTCAGATCGGGAAAGGCCGCCGTGCTGGTCGACGATGTCACCGTGACCGATCACACCGGGCGCGTCGTTCTGGACGAGTCATTCAGCAACAACTCCGGTTATGTACGCTTCGGGACGGTGACATTCGCCATCGTTCTTGCCTGCGCGTTGCTGCTCTACGCCGTCGGCCGAAGGACGAAGCAACCCGCCAGGACATCGTTCGCCATCACCACCTTCGGCATCGTGCTGGTGGTCGTCCTGTCGATCTACTACGTCTTCGATTTTCTGCACTGGTCGGCGCAGTACGCCTACGAGCAGACCCCGAGCTGGTGGCGCCTGGACATCCGTGACCATGAGCTGGGTTTCGAGCGCGCCCGGGCCACTGTTTTCGCTCAGGCCCCGTGGTTGGGAACCAGCGATTCGGCGTATGACCACCGGCCGGAATCACTCATCCGGTTTCTCGACCTCGATGCCGACTTATCTCGACAGGTGACTGCCTTGAGCGTCAGCACGACGGCTGCCGGCGGGAACCGGACCGAAGCGATGCAAAGCAATCAACGCGCCATCAACAATTTTCTTATAAGGGCGCCAACATCCGACGTTCCGAGGATTCTGATTCTCGGTACATCACAGACGTGGGGAGAGGGAGCCAACCGTGCCCACGAACGCATGGTCGCGTCAACCCACCAGTTGCTGGAGGACCGGCACGGCCTGAGCGCCGTGGTCATCAACGCATCGCATCAAGGAAGTTACGCCGGCGAACTGCTGGCCCGGTATCGAGATCACCTCCATCTATTCAAACCGACCCTCACCGTTCTAAACCTCTCGAACAACGAGGAGGACCTGGACCGCTTCGAGCGCAACCTTCAGGACACCATCGACCTGAATCGACGTCTCGGCGCCGTCACCCTGTGCGTCATGGAAGCGAACAGCCCTGAGGAGCATCCCGCGCGGCTGCGCCAAAGACACGATGTCCTGTCTCGTGTGGCTTCGCGAAATGACGTTGCGTTGATCGATCTGCACGGCTACCTGTCCCGGCCCGACGTCTATGACTCGGGCATCATGTGGTGGGACAACATCCATCTGACCTCCTGCGGGCAGGCCCGGGCCGCGCAATTCCTCGCGCTGCACATCGCTGAACTGCTCGGGCAGCCGCGTTGACCGATTTGCGGCCCTGCAAACGGCGGGCCTGACAATCATTCGACCTCGAATGATGCGGTAACGGGTTGATTGGTGTACAGATCCGTGACGGTCACCGTCCACGTCCCGGGCTGCTCGTTGCTGGCGATCGGAAGTTCGATTGTCGCGGCTCCGTTGTCCACGATCACGCTGCGAGAAAGCCACGGGGCATCGCGGCCGTCCGGTCCCCTGCCCCTGAGTTTCAGCGCGTGCATGCCCTGCGCGTCGGCGATCGTGACGCCCAGGCGAAACACTTCACCGCGCGTCGCGACATCCGTCGTGGGTTTCAGGAGTGGCGGCGGCAGCTTACGCTCGCTCAGGACCAGGAACGTCGCCCACCAGGGTCTGACTCCCACGGCGAACCTGCTCGCCGGGCCGCCGGAATGCCGATCCGAGCGCATCTCATAGACGTACCGCGGTCGCGGCAGGCGCGCCACGGCGGGAACGGGCGTCTCGAGATCGGCGTCGGCAACCGTGCGGGGAATCACGGCCGTGCCCTGCTCAGCGAACGGGTGTGACAGCACGTCATCAGTGGGCCCGCTCAGAGCCACCACCTCGATCCCGGGGCCGGTTCGCCAGCGCATCACCTCGATGTTTCGGTGGCGATGCCCGTCTTTATCGAGCAGTTCCAGAGGCCACTCGATGCCGGCCGAGGTGAACAGCGCGCTGAGGAACTCGGCCGTTCGGCCGACGTTCGCGGGCGGATTGCGGGACGACCACATCGCGAAGTTGAGCAGGATCGCCCGACCCTTCTGCACGTCATTGACAATACAGATCGGTGTTTCTCCGGCGGATCCGAGGGCCTTCCCCGTCGTCACTTCCACGGCCGGGTTCACGGTCAGGTCTTCAAACGCCACGGCGATTTCGCTGCCCGACACCCGACCCGAAAGGCGCCCCCCTGCTGTCTTCGCCGCCGCGCTGCCCGTGTGACGCACGCCGAACAGATCGTCAAGGACACCGCCGCCCTCACGCCGTTTCCCGCGCGCTCCGCGAAGCCCCGGGCGGACGTCGGCGATGACGGTGCCGCCATCGGCGACGAAATCCCGGATCGCCTCCTCGACTTCGGGGCCGATCGCCTCGCACTGGGCTAGGATCATGACCTTGTACGCCGACGCGTCGAACTCATCTCGCACGATGCGCCTGTCGGTCGTGTAGTTGAACTGCAGGCCGCATTCCCTAATGGCACCGTGCCACGCCTTGTGGATCCTCTTTCTGTTTTCCTCTTTTGCGCGATATTTGCCGGCGAACTCCTGCGGGTGGTAGTTGCCGTAGGTGGTTGCGTCGCCGAATTGCGATACCGTGATTGAGGGAAAACTGTGGAGCATCACGATCTCGTCGTGGAGCCTTTGCGATCTGACGTTCAGCAGCGTCCCGAGGCCATCGCGGACAATGCGGGCCGACGCCGCCAGCCTTCGATCCAGGGTGCCCAGGGCCATGGCGGGGGTCAGGTGGCTGTCCGTGCGCCACTTGAACATGCAGTTGCTCCCGCGAAGGAAGTACGCCCAGAACACCGTCGCGGAACTGGAGTTGCCGTAGATGTAACCCGGCGGTGCAATCGACCGCACGACCTCGGTCGCCGTTCCTTCATGGTCGAACACCCACCAGTCGGTGTTTCGCACGATCGTGTCAAGATCCTGATTCAGGCGGAGCATCGCGCCTTCCACTCCAATTTTCGCCTGGGGGTCCATCCGGCGCGCCTGCTCGCCGAAACGCCGTGCGTAGTTGCCGAAATTCCAGAACTGGAATGCGCGCCGGTCCACGTAGCGCGGCATGCTGCGCCACTGTTCCGTCCAGGCGGTGGATGAGTGGGTCGGGCCCAGGCTGGAGTGTTCGTTGTTGGCCCAGGTCATGATCCAGCCTTTTTTCACTTCCCACTTCAGGTGCACCAGCGCCGTCTTGTCGATGATGGGCTCGATTCTGACAAAGCTCTCATGCGACGTCCCCCAGGACTCATTGAGCGCATCGATGGTGCCGTACCGACGTTCGAGCCAGCTCTGGTAGACCTTCCAGCACGAGGGGTGCAGGCACGAACCGAATGTCGTCCGTTCGTCGCCCATGCTGTAGGCGAGCACCCCGTGCGTGCGATAGTCCATCTCGGCGTCGAGGTATTTCCGAAGACGATCGGACACGGCGGGTTTGTCATTCCAGCATCCTTCGCTCCCGGCGCCACCCAGAACATTGCCTTTCTCCGTATCAACGTGGGGATAGTGAGGTCCGGAGTCCGGGGGGCGGTAGAGACCCGAGGAGCAGTACGGCGTGTAGTTCATCCCCGCCCGAGTCATGTGCCACCATGGAACGTGGCTGGTCTCGATGCGCGAGGTGATTCCCGCATCGACCAGGGCATCCTCGACGATGTCCAGAAACTCGGCGGCATACGACCGGCCCCACATGATGCTGTTCCACTGATCCTGCTTGCGTTGGGGAATCGTGTAGGGCGAGGGGCAGTAGCCGTGGCTGATCGGGTCGCCGTCGGCCACAAGCGCCGCTTCGATCCCGAGATAGCCCGGCATTCGCGAATCAGTGGGCAAGGAAAAGCGAACATCGGGTCCGGGTTGTTCAAACTCCTGCCGTGCCAGGACGCGCCCATACCGGTCTACGGCCTGGACGCGCAACGTCCGATCCTGGGGGTGCGGCGTGATGACCTCGGCCGTGCCCTCGATCGACTCACCGGCCTCGCCCCAATGACGGTCGAGCTTGATGTTCGTGACCTTGTCGGGGCTGGTGACCGCGAACTCGCGGATGGCCCAGGCTTCGACGCCGCGATCGCTGCGGGCGATGACGTCCACCCAGTATCTGCCTGCAGGGAGGATCGGCATCTCGAAGGCCTTCGTGCCGTGGGATCCCAGATCACTCGCGGCCGGAAGATCGCAAGCCCCACGTCCCTGGCTGCGGATCCGGCCGTCCAGGCGCAGGGGGCCGGCGATCCCGTCTCCTTCCCAGGTGACTGTGATCGGGTGTTGCGCGAGTTCCTCGCGGTCCATCGCCGGCGCAGGCAGCGTGACGGCGAGCTTCAACTGAGGCTCTCGACGCGCGGCCCAGAGGATCGGACGTCCCCGCTTCTCGAAACGCAGGTCCCGCTGCAGTTCAACCCCGAAGATGTGTGCCAGCCCATATTGGTGCGCGGGAATGCGAAATGCGAAGTTCTCTCGTGGGATCGCATCGGAGTAAGAAACGACCCTCCCCTTTTCCAGGAGGAACGTTCTGGCCTTCATGCCGTCGAGGAATTCGGGCAGGTCGGCCAGCGGCTTCGCGCCGGCGATGACCGGTTGATCTTCCTCGCCGATGGCATAGGGGAACACCAGACCGGCGCCTTCGCGGACGCGATTGAGAATGATCGCACGCGATTGTTCGGGAATGTGCCCCAGGACAGGCCCGGTGACGACGAAACAGTCGTAGGTCTTTTCGAGCAGCTCCGCGAGTCGTTCTTCCGCCTGCTGGCCACCATAGACGCCCGATCCTCCCGCGTAAGTCGTGGCATAGCCGCCGGCCTTTGCGCGAATCACGAGCACCGCGTCCACATCGATGTCAAAACGTTGCGCCAGTTCGACGGCGCGGCGCAGTGGCAACAGGTTGGCGTCGGTGTGCAACTGTGCGACAACGAGCACGCGAATCCGCCCACCTGCGTACGGTTTCGCCCATTTCGTATGGGGTGTCTCGAAGGCGCCTTCGAGCGAATTGGCCTCTTCGATCTCGTTTCGCGAGGGCATCGAAGGTCCCGCGATTGCCGACGAACCGAACGATGCCAGTAGCGCCAGGGCAGGAACCATCAGACGTCGGGCCGACCACTCGATCATGTCGCTTCGCCTGCAGTTGTCAGGAATCTTCCGTCATTCCCGCAGGCGGCAGCCCGAATCGCACGACAGTAGAATGCGCAGCTTCGCAGTCGCATGGTTTGCACTCCTTCCCGGCCGCGAACGACAAGGCCGGAACTATCAAACGGAATCACGAGGTCACGATGGCGGAATTATTCGAACAGACGGCACGAACTGTAGTCGATCTTCTGCGACGCGGCGAAGTCTCTGCTCTCGAACTGATCGATGCGGCGGTGGCCCGCATCGAAACCACGGACGAGCAGGTCAATGCCCTGCCGACCCTGTGTGTGGAACGGGCCAGGGAGCACGCCAGGCAACTGATGAAGGGGAACGGCGAATCGAAGGACCATCCTGGCTGGCTCGGCGGCCTCCCAATCGCAATCAAGGACCTCAACGACGTCGCCGGCGTGCGGACCACGTACGGCTCGCCCCTCTTTGCCAACCACGTGCCGACCCGTTCGGACACCATGGTGGAAGTCCTTGAGAGTCGCGGCGGGATCGTCCTGGCCAAATCGAACGCTCCCGAGTTCGGTCACGGCGCGACAACCTTCAACAAGATCTTCGGGCAGACACGAAATCCCTGGAACACCTCGATGACCTGCGGCGGTTCGTCGGGTGGATCGGCGGTCGCGCTGGCCTCGGGGCAGATCTGGCTGGCGACCGGCTCCGACCTGGG
>CAUZBA010000161.1:0-7050 GCA_963577635.1 Phycisphaerae bacterium | reverse complement strand
CACCTGCTTGTGCCAACCGGCAGTGCCGGCGCCGTCTACACCGCGCTGGCCGACGCCTCAGGCGGCCTCGTACCCGAGGTCGAAGGCGGCGTCCGCCGCACCATTCACGGAAGAGGGATCGGCTGGCTGGCGTATAACACGGCGCGGATCGAGGCGGGAACGCCGATCTATCACGTCGACTTCGGTCCCGACAGCCTGCCGCACGAGACCGGCCTGCTCGATGCGGCGGTCAGCTTCACCAAGGGCTGTTATGTCGGCCAGGAGGTCGTGGCCCGAATGCATAACCTCGGCCACCCCAAGCGCCGGCTCGTCGGGTTGCGCTTCGCGGACGAAACGCTGCCGATCGCCGGTTCTCAGTTGTTCGAACCCACCGGTGACACGTCGAAGACGATCGGCGCCCTGACCAGTTCCGCGCTGTCGCCGATGCTCGGCAACGTCGCGATCGGCTTCGCGATGATCCGCTGGGGAAAGCACCAACCCGGCACGACGGTATCCGTCCATGCCGAAGGGACGCAGGTGGAGGGGGCCGTGCAGGATCTGTCGTTCCTGCACTGAGAGCAGGAGAGCGGAAAAGCAGAAAAGAAGGAAAGTGGGATCTTGACAGGATTAACAGGATGGGATTGGGGGTGTGCGTAAGTACTGACGGGCGTATCTCTCCGGTATGACACGAAGTTCCGATCATCTTGATCCTCAGGAACTCCTCTAAATCCTGTCAGCTCCCCTCTGATCTGCTTTTCTGCTTTTCTGCTTTTCTGATCTTTGCTTCGCCCACGCCCGATCGAATCCTGTAACTCTCCCTTCCCATCCTGTTAATCCTGTCAACTCCCTTCCGGATTTCCTGCTCTCTTGCTTTTCCGCTCTCCTGCTCTAACCGCCTGTAGCGATTGCGAGGGCCAGGAAAACTTGAAGGCGGCAGCGTTCCGCCATTTTTCGCAAAGTCGCGCCGCGTTCAGGCCGATGGGGGGCCGTGGTGTATTATCGGATCGGGGATCCAACCATGGATACGGCAGGCCTTTGTATCGAACAGACCAACGACGTCGTCGTGGCCACCGCGACGACGCAGGATCTGACCGAGCAGGAGGCAACCCACCTGGTTGACGAGCTGATCGGCTGCATCCGCTACGACGCGGCCCATTTTTTCGTCCTGAACATGGCCCAGGTGCAACGGATCACCTCGAGCGCCATCCAGGCTCTGCTGATCCTGTTCCAGGAGTTGGAGCACGTGCGCGGCCGCGTGGTCCTGGCCAACTGCCAACCGAACGTCGAATCCGTCTTCGAAACGACACGCCTCGATGCTCTGTTCGAGCGATACGAAGACATCGATGAAGCGGTCGAAGCGGTGACGCCATAGGAAGAGCAGGAAAACAAGAGAGCAAGAGAGCAGGAAAGGGGAAACGCAAAAACGCAGAAAAATGGTCCGGCTCCACTGCTTTTCTGATTTCCTGATTTCCTGCTTTTCTGCTATCCCGCTCTGCTCCCCCCCCTCACTCCATGTACTTCGCAAACATCGGCGTAGAAAGGTAGCGCTCGCCGAAGCTGGGCAGGAAGACGACGATCATCTTGTTCTTGAAATCCGGCCTTGCCGCGACCTGGGCGGCGGCGGCCACATTGGCACCGGAGCTGATGCCGCAAAACAGGCCTTCTTCCAGCGCGAGGCGCCGGGCCATCTCGAACGACTCCTCGTTCGAGACGCACTCGACGCCGTCGACCATGTCCAGGTCGAGGTTCCTGGGCACGAAGCCGGCGCCGATGCCCTGAATCTTGTGGGGACCGGGCTTGACCGGCTTGCCGTCGCGCGTCTGCGTGATAACCGGCGAGTCGGTCGGCTCCACCGCAATGCAGGTGAAGCCAGGTTTTTTCGGCTTGATGTAGCGGCCAACGCCCGTGATCGTGCCACCGGTGCCCACGCCGGCCACCAGGACATCGGCGGCGCCGCCTGTGTCCTCCCAGATTTCCGGGCCTGTCGTCTTTTCGTGAATGTCCGGGTTGGCCTGGTTCTCGAACTGCTGCGGCATCCAGGCGTTCCTGGTGGAGGCCAACAACTCCGCGGCTTTGGCGATCGCGCCTTTCATACCCTCGGCCGCGGGCGTCAGGACCAGGTCGGCGCCCATGGCACGCAGCAGCGCCCGGCGCTCGAGGCTCATCGACTCCGGCATGGTCAGGAGCAGCTTCAGTGATTTCGCGGCGCACACGAAGGCCAAGGCGATCCCGGTGTTGCCGCTGGTCGGCTCGATGATCTGCGTGTCCGGGCTGATCAGGCCGTCGCGCTCGCCGGCCTCGATCATGGCTCGGCCGATTCGATCTTTCACGCTGGACGCCGGATTGAAAAACTCGCACTTGGCGTAGACGGCCGCGTGTTCCTGCGGAATCACTCGATTCAGTTTGACCAGCGGCGTGTTGCAGGTGGTCTCAAGGATGTTGCCGTACGTGCGTCGGTGCAGCAACGTGAATTGGCTGCTCGTGGCGGTGGTCATGTCGTTCTCCTGAACGGCGTTCGCCGGGTGCGACGGGCAAAGATCAGTGACATCATTAAGTCTAATCCGCACTGCAGCGCGCGGCAAGAGATTAGGCCGACCGGAGTGTTGGATCCGGAGCGACCAACCGCATGCCACTTTAGGCTCATTCCTGCGCTCCAGTACGCCACGACTCCAGTCCTGGCTCCTACAATACCCCAACGATGAATCGCGACCGGCATACGACGGGCCCGCGCCGCGGCGCGGGCCCCGGTCGCCAGCGATCGAGGGTCACCCGCTTGCTGATTGGAATTGCTTTGATCGCCGTCGCGTGGGCGGCACTTGTCTTGGCGCTTCAGCGCAGCGTGCTCTATCCGCGCGGCATGATACGACGGACACCGGGCGCCGTGCCGGCCGTCACCGGCCTTCAGGAATTGTGGTTGGATACGCCCGACGGTCGTGTGGAAGGCTGGCTCCTGCCGGCCGAGCCGAACCGCAAAGATTCGCCGGCAGGCGCAGTGATCTACGCCCACGGCAACGGCGAGGTGATCGACGACTGGCCGCAGCCGCTTGAACTCTACCGGCACATGGGGCTCAGCGTGCTGCTCGTCGAATACCGCGGCTACGGGCGGTCGGCCGGATCGCCTTCGCAGACCGCAATCATTTCGGATTTCGCACGCTGGTACGACCGGCTCGTTGATCGGCCGGAAATCGACGCCGATCGAATCGTCTTCCACGGGCGGTCGCTGGGCGGCGGCGTCATGGGCGTTCTAACCGAATCGCGACCACCCGCGGCCTTGATTCTCGAGTCGGCGTTCACCAGCGTCAGCGCCATAGCGTGGCGCGCCGGTGTGCCACCGTTCCTGGTGCTCGATAAGTTCGACACGCGGCGCGCGGTGGCACGGCTTGATGCCCCGTTGCTGATCCTCCACGGCCGCGACGACCGAATCGTTCCGGTTTCCCATGCCCATCGCCTGAAACAGGCGGCGGAGCATGGCCGCCTTGCCCTGTACGATGCCGGGCACAACGACGGCCTGTTCCAATTTGGCGACTACTGGCGCGAAATCGAAACCTTCCTTCGGGACCACGGGATCATACGGTGACTTTCCCGATGCTCCGGGAGAAGCCCGGTTCGGAGTTGACAGGATTAACAGGATGGATCCGGGAGATCTACAGGATCCGATCGGGTGTGGGGTCAGGGATCAACCGGCGTCGATCTGAAGAACACAATCCAATCATCATGTGGATCATCCGATCTCATCCTGTTGATCCTGTCAAAATCCTACCGTGTTCCCGCCTTGGGCGAAGTCAGTCATTGGGGAGTTGACCGGATTGACACGAGGGACTCGGATTCGCCTGACAGGGCTGACGTGACCAAATCGACTCGGGTGGTGGATGCAGATTGGGTTCCGTCGCTCCCTCTTCGGTCGCGACGGGACTTGCGGCTCCCGTCGCGGGTTGTAGAATCGACCGCCTGAAGTGGTGGGTCAAGAACATTCAACCGTTGTCATAAAGAAGGAAGCGATCCATGAGCGAACGCACAGGTGCAGTCACCTTTAAAGGTAACCCTCTCACGCTGGTCGGCGACGCGGTCTCGTCAGGGCAGTCGGCACCGACATTCACGTTGACTGCCAACGACCTGTCAGACAAGTCGCTCGACGACTATAAGGGCAGGGTCGTGGTCATGGCGACGGTGCCGTCGCTGGACACGCCGGTATGCGACACCGAGATACGCCGCTTCAACGAGGAAGCAGCCGGCTTGGGCGAAGACGTGTCGGTCCTGGCCGTCAGCATGGACCTGCCGTTCGCCCAGAAGCGCTGGTGCGGCGCCGCCGGCGTGGAACGCGTCGAGACGCTTTCCGACTACAAGGACCGCAGCTTCGGCCGCAACTACGGCCTGTTCATCAAGGAACTGGGCCTGCTGGCGCGGGCGGTGATCGTCATCGATAAGCAGGGTCGCATCGCCCATCACGAACTGGTCAAGGAAGTGGCCGAAGAACCGAACTACGACGCGGCGTTGAGCGCGGCCAAGGCAGCCCTCTGATCGGGCACGTGATCGCCGCACACATTGTTCGTCAAACCAGTCTGCGGAGCACGGTCCATTCCCGAAACCGATCGTCACCCCGGGGCGCTGCCGACACCTGTGGTCTCCAACAACGACGATGGCCGGGCCGGAACGGATTTCGGTCTGGTCGCGATCGATGTGGACGGGACGCTGCTGCGAACCGACAAACACTTCACGCGCTGCTGCACCGTCGCCGTGGCGGGCGCTGCTGCGTGCGGCGCCCGCGTGGTGCTGGCCTCGGCCAGGCCGCCGCGCTCGCTGCGTAACTTGTATCGCCACCTCCAACTCGACACGCTGTAGATCAACTACAACGGCGCGCTGATCCACGACGAGGTAAAGCGGCGATACATCTATCACCGCCCGATGGACCCGGACCTGGTCCGCAGGATCGTCAAGGCCGCGCGTCGACTCAAGCCCGATGTCGTCATCAGCATCGAGATTCTCGACAAGTGGTACACCGATCACTTCTCCAACGACCTGGGTGACTTTCCGATTGAGACGTCACGCCGGTTCATGCCCGACTTCGTGGGCCCGCTCGACGCATTCCTGAACGTTCCCGTGACGAAGTTGATGCTGCTGGGTCCCGCGCCGCACCTGGGTGCGGTGCGGACGATGATCCACAAGAGGTTCGCGGGTCGGGTCGCCCTGCCCATCAGTGATGCGCACCTGATTCAAGTCGCCCATCCACAAGTCGACAAAGGCGACGCGCTGCGCCGCGTTGCCGAAATATACGACGTGCCGCAACATCGCGTGATGGCGATCGGAGACGCGCCCAACGACGTCGGCATGCTGAGATGGGCCGGACTCGGCGTCGCCATGGCCAACGGCTGGGAAGAAGCACGCCGCGCCGCGGATGCCGTGGCACCGTCGAACGATGAAGATGGCGTGGCGTATGCGCTTAGTAAATGGGTGCTGCGGGAGAAAATTTAGAGCAGGAAAGCGGAAAATCAGAAAATCATAAAAACGGAAAAGCAGCGGAGCAGGACCATTTCCCCGCGTTTCTTCTTTCCTGCTTTCCTGCTTTTTGTCACACCATCATCACCGCGGGATTCTCCAGCAACCCCTTCACCGTGCCCAGAAACGCCGCGGCGATGGCGCCGTCGATGACGCGGTGATCGGCGCTGAGCGTACAGGTCATCTCGTGTCCGACGATGATCCGGCCGTCGCGCACGACTGGCTTTCCCTTCGCCGCGCCGACGGCCAGAATAGCGGCCTGCGGCGGGTTGATGATCGCTTCGAAATGGTCCACGCCGAACATGCCCAGGTTGGAGACAGTGAACGTACCGCCGGACATCTCATCGGCTTTCAACTCGCCCTGCCGCGCCCGGGCAGCCAGGACCAGTGTCTCTTGATTGATCTGGCGCAGACCCTTCTGCTGTGCGTCGCGGATTACCGGTACGACCAGTCCGCCGCCGCCGCCCTCGGGTGTGGTCGGCAGGGCCACGGCGACACCGACGTGTGCCGAGCCGTAAATCTCGATGCCCGCGTCGGTCCAGGATGCATTGACCACCGGATGGTCCATGAGGGCCAATGCCGCGCCGCGCACAATGAAGTCGTTAACCGACAGCTTGACGCCCTGCGACTCGAGCTGCCCGTTGGTCGTTTCACGTAGACCAAGCAGGGCATCCATGTCGATGCTGACCGTCACCGTGAAGTGGGGAATGCTCGTCTTGGACTCGACCAGGCGCCGGGCGATCGTGCGGCGCATGGATGAGATCGCCACCGTCGCCGTCTGCGGACGCACCGCCGGCGCCGCGATCGGCGTGACAGTTGCCGGCGCCGCCCGCTTCGCCGTGCCCAATACCGCTAGGACATCGCGCTTGACGATGCGTCCATCCGGCCCGCTGCCCGTGATCGTCGCCGGGTCCAGGCCGTTCTCCTCGACAAGCTTGCGGGCCACGGGGCTGATACGCACGCGGCCTGCCGGCGGCGACGCTCGATCGATTCTCGCGGGCACAGTCGGCGGCGGCGACGCCACCGCGGCCGTCGATCGGCTTTGCGGCCCGGGTGCCGGGCCCGCGGCAGCGGCGACGGGCGCGGCGCCGTCACCCGATTCGCCGAGCACCAGGATCCGGCGACCGACCGGCGCGGACTGACTTTCGGCCAGGGTGAGTTCCGTCACGGTCCCGTCGTCATACGATTGCAACTCCATGGTGGCCTTGTCCGTCTCGATGTCAGCCAGCACATCCCCGGAACTGACCTTGTCCCCCACCTTGACGTACCACTTGATGAGCGTGCCCTCCTCCATCGTGTCGGACAGACGCGGCATGGTGATTTCTATGGACATGGGTTATGACTCCGAGCGACTTGGCGGTGATCATTATGAGCAAGGCGGTCTAGTTGCACAAGAAAGCAGGAAAGCAAGAGAGCAGAAAAGCAGAGGAGCCGGACCGGGCAGAGATCAGGAAAGTGGAAGAGCAAGAAAGCAGAAAATCCCAAAGGTGGTCTCCCCCCTTTATTTTCCTGATTTCCTTCTCTCACGCGTGAACGCGAAGCCGTTCACGCGTTGTAAGTCACCTGTCGAACGGCCTC
>CAUZBA010000160.1:0-7079 GCA_963577635.1 Phycisphaerae bacterium | reverse complement strand
GATCCCACCGTCTCGATAGAAATAGCACCAGCGTTGAACAAAGTTCTTGCTGCGGCCAAGCTTATCCATGATCGTCCCCGTCGGTTCGCCAGCGATCACCAGCGGCACCGCGTGGTAGCGGTCTCGTTGCTTTGCATTGCTCTCGACGCGGACACGTCTGTCCAACTCAGCCAGGTCAAACGGATTACGAAGCGGAATGTCCATTGCGGGCCTCCATGCCAAAGGATTCTCGCTTCACATCATTACAGGGACACGACAAATGCGCAACATGACAGGCGCCGAACATGCGCGCAAAAATTAATCCGAATGCGTATAATTACAGGATGGGAGGGCAGATCTACAGGATTTGTTATTGCGTGGGAAAGACAGAGCAGCAGAGCGTATGAGCAGGAAATACGAGCAGAGGAGAATGGACAGGATTTACAGGATTAACGGGATGGGATCGGACGTGGCCGCAAACGAACGGGCCCCAAACTGAAAGATCACGATCGAAATATCCTGTAGATCATCCTCTGAAACCTGTAAATCCTGTCAGAATCCTGCCACCTCCCCCTTCACTTTGGTAACAGCAGGGAAAGTCTATAGGGCATCGCTACTTTGCATCCTTCTTCTTGCTGCTGTCCGATTTGGTTGATCCGTCGGCGCTTGAGGATTTGTCACTGCCGGTTGACGACGAGTCCGAACCCTTGGAGATTTTGGAATCGCCGCCGTCGGACTTTTTGTCCTTCCCGGAGGATGCGTCCTTTTCGGCCTTCTCGGCCTTTTTGTAACTCTCTGAGCGGTAGTCGGTCTCGTAGAATCCCGACCCCTTGAATATCACACCGGCACCGATCCCGATCAGCCTCTTGAGCTTGAGCTTGCCACACTCGGGGCATTTGCGCAACACCTTCGCCGTAATCGACTGGAACTTCTCAAACTCGTGGCGGCAGGACTGACAAACGTATTCATAGGTTGGCATTCGATGGTCCTTACGATAAGCCGAATAAAGCAGGAAAGCGGAAGAGCAAGAGAGCATGAAATCCGAAAAGGCGCACGTCACACGTCATCGGTGAATCCATTTCGTCGCTTCAGTCCCCTTTTCTTCGTTCCACACCCTACCGCCCTCTGCCAATTTCCTGCTCTCCTGCTCTTGCGCATTCCTGCTCTCTATTCCGCTACGGTAACTTGCGCCGGGCGGACGGTCTTATCTCCAAGTATATACCCAGGCTGTAGTTGCGCGGCCACGCAGTCCGACTCCACGCCCTCGATTGCCTGCCGCATCAGTGCTTCGTGACGCATCGGATCGAAGGCGTCTCCGGTGCGGACATTGACGCGCTGAATTCCGAATCGCTCGAGGGCGCGCAACAACTCGTCCCGAACGATCTGCATTCCCTCCAGCAGGCTTTTCGCGGATGTTTTGTCGTGATCGACCTGCAGCGCCCGATCGAAATGATCCATGACGGTGATCAATTCCTTCGCGATATCCATGAGCAGTTGATCACGGGCTGTGTCGATGTTCTGTTTCGATCGTCGCACGTAATTCTGATAATCCGCCGAAACCCGCAACAGGCGCGAGTGCACCTCATCGCGATCTTTCTGAAGCGCCCCGAGGGCATCATCGGCATCCTGTGGCAGGTCCACCTCGCGATCTGAGGCTGCTGCTGCCGCATCCGTCATATCGCCGGATTCATCTGGCTTGGGGTTCTCGGGCGGCTGTGGACGACCAGATGCCGGCGACGCCGCTTCCGCGTCACCCGGCCCGTTGTCTTCTAGGGGTTCACTCATCATCGTTCTCACGTGCGCGTTGCGAATGACTGATTGGTCAGCCCAGTGTTTCCTTGATCTTTTCCCAGAAGCTGCGACGGGCGCCGATGACGTTGTCATGTTCCGTTTCAGCAAACTCTCGCAGCAGCTGCTCCTGCTGCTCGGTGAGCTTCCGAGGAATGTCGATCTTGAGCACCACGAGCAGGTCGCCGCGGCGGCCGCCACGAAGTCGCGGCAACCCCTCACCAGTTAGGCGGCACACGTCGGCGTGCTGGCTGCCGCGCTGCACGTCGATGTCCTTTCGGCCATTGAGCGTAGGTACTTCGACTGATGCACCCAGTGCCGCCTGTGCAAAAGTGACCGGCATCTGAAGCACGATATCGTCGCCCTGACGGGTGAAGATACTGTGGGACGCGACCAAAACCTCGACGTCAAGGTATCCGTGATTCGTGCCGTCCGGGCCGGGCTCGCCCTCACCGGCGATACGCACCATCTGGCCGTCCTGGATTCCCGGCGGGATGCTGATGCGGATCGTGCGTTTCAGCGGTGTGCGCCCCTCACCGCCGCAGGTCGCGCACTTATCGCCAATGATCTGGCCGGACCCCTGGCAGCGCGGGCACGTGCGCACCATCTGGAACATCCCCTGGCGCGACGCGACCTTGCCATGTCCGCCGCACATGACGCAGCTCGCCGGCTTGGTGCCCGGCTTGGCCCCGTTGCCACTGCACTTGGAGCAGACGTCCTGTCGGGTGAACTTGACCTCCATCTTATCGACGCCCTTGGCGACATCCTCGAGGCTGATCTCTACCTGCATCATCAAGTTGTCGCCAGAGCCAGGGTGCCCTTGCTGAGCACCACGGCGGCCACCGAATCCCATGACGTCGCCAAAGATGTCGTTGAAGATGTCACCGACATTCATGTGGGTGACATCGTGTCCGCTTGTGTCACGCAGGCCTTCATGGCCGTACTGATCGTAAAGCTGACGCTTCTTCGGGTCTGCGAGAACCTCATAGGCCTCGGCCGCTTCCTTGAACTTCGCCTCGGCGTTGTCGGACTTGTTCTTGTCCGGGTGATACTTCACGGCCATCTTGCGGTAGGCGTGCTTGACCTGATCGGCGCGGGCATCGCGCTCGAGGTTGAGGATTTCGTAGTAGTCGCGCGTCGTGGCCATGGTTAGGAACAGAAAGACCCAGGACCGCGGCGGTCCTGGGTCTGAGTATTGTTCATCCGATTACCTCAGGCGCGGCGCCCATCATGCCATCGCACCCTCGACCGGTCTTTCGTCATCCTTGACCTCGGCGACCAAGACGCTCGTCGTCAGCATTAGGCCCGACACCGAAGCGGCGTTTTTCAGGGCGGCACGGGCGACCAGGGCCGGGTCGATAATGCCCGCCTTCACCATGTCGACGTATTGGCCCGTCGCGGCGTTGTATCCGTAATTGCCCTTCTTCGAGTTGACTTCGTCTACGACGATGAAGCCGTCCTCCCCCGAATTCTCGACGATCTGCCGCATGGGAGCATCCAGCGACGCACGCACGATGTCGAACCCGATTTTTTCGTCGCCTCTGGCCTTCGCTCGACCCGCCTCCACCGCCGGAATCGTCCGCAAGAACGCCACGCCGCCACCGGGGACGTAGCCCTCGGCGGCCGCCGCCTTGGTGGCGTGCAGAGCATCGTCGACGCGCTCCTTCCGTTCCTTCATCGCGGTTTCAGTGGCCGCGCCGACATTCAGTATCGCCACGCCGCCCGTGAGCTTGGCCAATCGTTCCTGCAGCTTTTCGCGGTCGTAGTCGCTGGTGGTGATATCGACCTGCTTGCGGATCTGGTCGCAGCGGGTCTGGATGTCCTTCTTCTTGCCGGCACCTTCGATAATCGTCGTGTTGTCCTTGTCGATGACCAGCTTCTTTGCCTTGCCTAGGGCGTCCAGTTCGAGTCCCTCGATGCTCTGGCCGAGGTCCTCGCTGAGGAACGTGCCTCCCGTGACCACGGCAATATCTCCTAGCATCGCCTTGCGACGATCGCCGAAGCCGGGCGCCTTGACCGCCGCCACCTTCAGGACGCCGCGCAGGCGATTGACCACCAGGGCCGCGAGGGCTTCGTTCTCGACATCCTCGGCGATAATCAGAAGCGGCTTCTGGGCCATCGCCACCTTGTTCAGCAGGGGCAGGATGTCGGGCAGATTGCCGATCTTCTTTTCGTGGATGAGGATCAGGGCGTCTTCAAGCACGCACTCCTGCGATCCCGGGTCGGTCATGAAATAGGGTGAGAGGTAACCCTTGTCGAACTGCATGCCGTCGACGTAGTCGAGCGTGAGGTCGGCCGTCTTGCCCTCTTCGACCTCGACCACGCCGTCCTTACCCACCTTGTCGATGGCTTCGGCGATGCACCGGCCCACCTCATGGTCGAGGTTCGCCGAGACCGTGGCGACATTGCGCAGGTCGTCTTTGCCCTTGCACTTGACCGCCATGTCCGCAATGGCTTCAGCGGCCACATCGGCGGCGGCGAGGATGCCGCGCTGCAGTGCCATGGGATTGGCGCCCGCCGTCACGTGTTTCAGGCCCTCGGTAAAGATCGCCTCGGCGAAAACAGTGGCCGTCGTGGTGCCATCGCCGACCTTATCCGAGGTCCTTTTCGCGACCTCGTTGACCATCTTGGCTCCCATGTTCTGGAAGGGCTCGGACAGTTCGATTTCCTTGGAAACCGAAACACCGTCCTTGGTCACCGAGGGTCCGCCGAACGACTTCTGCAGGATCACGTTTCGACCGGTCGGTCCCATCGTGACGCGGACCGCATCGGCCAGTTGCCGCAGGCCCTTGCTCAGCTGGACGGCCGCATCTGAACCGAATAACAATTGCTTGCTTGCCATCACTGTGGCTCCATAGGTACTGGTTCACTCGTCAAGGCGGCCCTTCGACCGTCCACTGCCAATGGTGCCGGACGCACGGCGCCCGGCACGCTGCGCTACTGCACCACGCCGAGCAGTTCGCTCTCGCGCATCACCATGAGTTTGTCGTCGTTGATCTCGATTTCCGTGCCGCTGTATTTGCCGAACAGCACGGTGTCGCCCTTCTTGACCGACATGGCGGCGCGGGTTCCGTCGTCGTTGAGTTTCCCCGGGCCGGTGGCGATCACCTTGCCGGTCATCGGTTTCTCCTTGGCGCCTTCCGGAAGGTAGATGCCGGTCGTGGTACGGTCTTCGGCCTCAGTGGGTCGAACGACGATGCGGTCGTCGAGGGGAGTGATCTTCGTCTTTGTCTTCGTCGCGGTGGCCATGGTTAGGTCTCTCCGTTTCGTTTCGATGGTTTCGACGGCCCACGGCCGTACACGCAATCCCCATTCCCCCGGAGTGTGACGGGCGGCCTCAACCACTTCTCCGCACACACCCCGACACGTTGCTTGTCAGATTAGAAGTCACCCATGCCGCCCATGCCGCCCATGCCGCCCATGCCGCCCATGCCGCCGCCCATGCCACCCATGCCACCCATGCCACCCATGCCACCCATGCCACCGGGAGGGCCGCCAGGGGGGGCGCCGGCATCGTCGTCGTCCTTGGGCATTTCCGTGACCACGCAGTCGCAGGTGAGCAGCAGCGTCGCCACGCTCGCCGCGTTTTCCAGGGCGGTGCGGTCGACTTTGCTCGGGGTGATGATGCCTTTCTGGACCATGTCGCCGTATTGCAGCGTCAATGCGTCGAAACCGAACGATCCCTTGTTCGCCGCCACCTTCCGCACGACCACCGTGCCGCGTTCTCCGGCATTGTCCGCGATCGTTTGCAGAGGCACGTGAAGAACCTCGCGCACCAGGTCAACGCCCGCGGCCTCGTCGTCCGAATCGGTGGCAACTTTCTTCAGTGCATTCACGGATCGGATGAAGCTGACACCGCCGCCGGGCACGATGCCTTCCTCGACCGCCGCCCGCGTGGCGTGAAGCGCATCCTCGATCAGCGCCTTGCGGTTCTTCAGTTCCACCTCGGATGCGGCGCCAACGTTGATCTGGGCCACACCGCCTGCCAGCTTCGCGAGCCGCTCCTGCAGCTTCTCGCGATCGTAATCGCTTGTGGTGGCCTCGATCTCGCGGCGGATCTGCCCGATTCGCGCCTGAATCGCCTTGGATGAACCGGCGCCTTCGATAATCGTCGTGTTCTCCGAATCGATCGTCACCTTCTTCGACAGGCCCAGCTGCGACATCTCGACCTTATCCAGTTCGACGCCAAGGTCCTTCATGATCGCCGTCGCGCCGGTGAGGACGGAGATATCCTCGAGCATCGCCTTGCGACGATCGCCGTAGCCTGGCGCCTTGACGGCACAGACGTTCAGCACGCCGCGCAGTTTGTTGACCACGAGTGTCGCGAGAGCTTCTCCCTCGATGTCCTCGGCAATAATCAGTAGTGGTTTCTTCGCCTGCTGGATCTTCTCGAGCAGCGGCACGAGCTTCTGTACGGAACTGATCTTGTCCTCGTAAATAAGGACCAAGCACTTCTCCAGCACGCAGTTCAAATCCTCCTGGTTTGTAACGAAATTCGGACTCAGGTAGCCGCGATCGAACTGCATGCCCTCGACCACGTCCACGTAGGTTTCCAGACCCTTGCCTTCCTCGACGGTGATCACGCCGTCCTTGCCAACCTTCATAAAGGCGTCCGCCATGATCTTGCCGATTCGCGGGTCGTTGTTGGCACTGATGGCCGCCACGTTGGCGATCTCATCACGCTTGCTCACGTCGATCGGCTTGCTCTGGCTCGCGATCGACTTGACCACCGCGTTGACCGCCTGCTTCATGCCCCGGACCAACCCGTTGGCATCGACCCCCGACGCAATCCGTCGGAATCCGTCCTTCACCAGCGCCTCGGCAATAACGGTAGACGTCGTCGTCCCGTCCCCCGCCTTGTCGGAAGTCTTGCTGGCCGCTTCCTTAACGAGTTGTGCGCCCAAGTTCTCGTGCTTATCCTCAAGTTCGATCTCCTCAGCGACCGTCACACCGTCCTTCGTCACGGTGGGGCCGCCCCAACTCTTATCCAGAAGCGCATTGCGCCCCTGAGGGCCCAGCGTCGCCTTCACGGCCCGGGCCAGCTTCTGAACACCGGCCAACAAATTGCTGCGAGCGTCCGCGTCGAAGGCCAAATCTTTTGCGGCCATGGCTTTGTGTCTCTCCGATTGCAGGTTAAATTTGAATACCCCGCACGGGCGACCTTGCCACGATGGCGTCGCGCCCACCAAGTACGTACCGCCACAGTCGCAACGTCGGTACCAGCAGCCCACCAATCATACGACGCCCCAACACGAACATTACTCATGTAAATACAATAAGTTACGACATACCAGCACACACCACCCGACCTG
>CAUZBA010000159.1:0-7123 GCA_963577635.1 Phycisphaerae bacterium | reverse complement strand
CCCACGATGTTGTTACGGACGTTGACCTGTCGGCGCGTCAGCGTGGCGAGTTGCTCCAGAATGGGCGAAAGCTTGCCGGACGCCTCTCCGGCCGAGATGAGGCTGTGATAAATCGGGTCGAAGAATTCGGGGTGCCGCTGCATCGCTTCGGAAAGGCTCGTGCCCTCTTCGACGCGACCGCGCACAGAGGCAATGACCTTCCGCCACGCCGGATCGGTCGTCTGTTGTTCGAGCGCGATCAGTGCGTCGATGATCGGTGTCCCCGTTTCGATCAGGATGTAGAACTGGCGGGTGAACATGGCCAGCTTCTTCAGGCGGCCTCCGCGGCCGAAGAGCGACTGCCTCGCGGCCTGGGCCGTGGTCAGCGCTTCGCCCGTCGAGTGGATCTGCGTCACGAAAAGGCCGCTGCGTCGAAGCGTCTCGGTGGCTTCCGCGGCGTTGGCCGCCTCGATGGTATCGGTGACTGATTTACCCGCCTGGTCGTATGCCTCGTACGACAGTTTCATGCGACTTCCCTCTCGATCGGTGTTTCACCGGTTGTGTCCGGTGCCGCGGCGCCGGCAATCTTTTTGTCCGGCATCGCCTCGTCCTCGTTGCGCGTGACGCGGAGCACTTCTTCGAGGCTGCTGTCGCCCTTGACCGCCACCAGGACGCCCTCCTCGCGCAGGGGCAGGCCGCCGTGCTGGCGCCAGACGTCGCGCAGTTCATGGGCCGAGCCCGCCCGGTGGACGATCCGGCGCAGGGGCGGCGTGACTTCCATGACCTCGTAAATGCCAGTGCGCCCCTGAAACCCGCTGTTGTGGCATTTCTGGCAGCCCGTGCCCTTGGAGAACGGGCTGCCCGCGTGGTCTTCGAGGCCCGCGTCTGCCAGTACGTTCTGGTCGGGGTAATACTTCGTCGCGCAGCTCTCACAGACGGTTCTGGCGAGTCTCTGGGCCACGACGCAGTTCAGGGCGCTCGACAGCAGGTAGGGCTCGACGTCCATGTCGATCAGACGCGCGATTGAGCTGGGCGCATCGTTCGTATGCAGCGTCGCGAGCACGAGGTGGCCCGTCAGCGCCGCCTGAACCGCGACCTTGGCCGTCTCCTGGTCACGGATCTCTCCGATCATGATGATGTCGGGGTCCTGGCGGAGGATGCTACGCAGCGCCCTGGCGAACGTCATGCCGATCGCGTCGTTCACGTGGATCTGGTTGATCAGGTCGAGCTGGTATTCGACGGGGTCCTCTACGGTCACGATGTTGCGCTCCGGGCTGCGCAGGATATCCAGTGCCGAGTAGAGGGTCGTCGTCTTGCCGCTTCCCGTCGGGCCCGTGACCAGAACGAGCCCGTGCGATTGGCGCAGGATGCGCATGAACGTCTCGCGGGCTTCGTCGCGGAACCCCAGCGCCTCCAGCCGCACCTCTAGGTTTGCCTTGTCGAGGATGCGGATGACCAGCTTCTCACCGAGCAGTGTCGGAATGCTGGAGACACGCAGGTCGATGTCGCGCCCTTCGGCGACGATGCGTACGCGGCCCTCCTGAGGCAGTCGCTTCTCGGCGATGTCCATCTTGCCGATGACCTTGATTCGCGAAACGATCGCCCCGTGCAGACCCGGCGGCGGCTTCATCAGGTCGCGCAGGACGCCGTCGATGCGATATCGGATGCGTGTGCCCGCCTTGCTGGGCTCGATGTGAATGTCGCTGGCTTCGTCCTTGAGTGCCGTCAGCAGGGCCACGTTGACCAGGTTGATGATCGGGCTGCCCTCGACCATCTTGTCCAGATCCGTTGCCGAATCTTCGTCAACCGCTTCGCCGTCGATGATCTCGACATCCGAGTCGAGCAGCGACGTCAGGAACTCGTCGACATTGACGTCGCCGCCGGAATACTTGGTGACGAAGTCGAGGATCTCGCTTTCCAGGGCCAGGACGGGCCGGATCCGGCAGCCCGTGAGCCGGCGCAGGCGGTCGATCGTCGGCAGCGCCTGCGGCTCGGCCATCGCGACGGTCAGCTCGTCGTGCACCTTGAACATCGGAATCACCTTGAGCCGCTGGGCCTCCTCGTCGCCGATGAGCTTGATCAGGGCGGGGTCGATCAGGCCGTGTCGCAACTGGCAGCCGCGCACGCCCAGAGAGCGGGCCAGGCCGTGTACCAGGACGCGCGAGCTGATCACGCCGTCCTCGACCAGGATTTTTCCGAGCAGACGACCCGAGTTCTTCTGTTCGGAAAGGGCGTCCTTGAGCTGGTCTTCAGTCAGGGCGCCCTGCTCGACGAGTATGTCACCGACACGCGTCGGCGTGACCGAGATTTTCACAGGAAGCTCCTCACGGCCGTCGTCGTGTCGTCAAAGTGTTCGAACAGGCGGGCCAGTTCGGTCACCTCGAAAACTTCCCGGATCGTCTCGTTGGTTCCGCACAGCTTAAGCGTCTGGCCACTTCGGTCCATTTGCTCGCTGGCCTCGACGAGCACTTCCAGGCCGCGGCTGTCCACGAACGGGATCGCGGTCATGTCGATGATGAAGCGCCCCATGCTCCTGGACGACACGTCGGTGAGGCTTTCGCGAAATGCGTCTGCATCTTCCTGGTGGAGCGCACCGTGCGGTTTGATGACCGTCACCGCACCATGGCTTTGCGTGTCGATTTTCATGGGGCTGTCTCCGGATGGTCAGGCCGCCTCGGCGTGCACGGGCAGTGTCAGCGTGAAGGTGCTGCCCTGGTCGATTTGCGACTGCACGGTGATGTCGCCGCCGTGCAGTCGGATCACCTCACGCGCCAGGGCCAGGCCCAGGCCAGAACCGGTGATCTGGTGCACGCGCTCGTCGTGTGCGCGATAGAACTTCTCGAATATCCGCTCGGCGTCCTCGTCACTGACCCCGATGCCGGTGTCGGACACGCTGACACTCAATTCGTTGTCCTTATGATCGACGGTGACGACGACCTGCTTGCCGTCCGGCGTGTATTTCAGAGCGTTGCCCACGAGATTGTGCAGGGCGAGCATGATCTTGTCGCGGTCACCCACGAGGTTGGGCAGTTTGGGGGGCAGATAAAATTTCAGCGTGATCTTCTTTTCGTCGGCCTGCGCCTGGTAATCCGACTGCAGCTCGTCGAACATCGTCTTGAGTGGCACGTCGTCGCGTGAGATGGCCAGAGACCCCGCCTCGATCTCGGCGACCGAGAGCATCTCGCCGACCACGCGTTCGAGGCGATGCGCCTCGTGATTGATGATGTTGAGGCACGTGCCGCGCAGTTCCCTGTCGTAGGGCGAATCGAGAACGCTCTCGACGCTCAGCCTGATGTTGGTCAGTGGCGTGCGTAGCTCGTGCGTGGCCTGGGCGGCGAAGGAATGCCGCGATTCCTCGGCGACCCGCTGTTGTGTGATGTCTTCGATCAGCAGCATGGCCGCCACGCCGTGGTTGCCTCCCACGTGACGCACGTTGAACCGCAGGACGCCCCGGTTGCCGCCGCCCTCGCTGCGAAGATCCAGGTCGACGCTCCCACGCCGCTTCGCCGAGCCGCCGGCCGCGTCCCTGACTAGATCGAGCAGTTCCGGGGTGGGCATGTGCGGTTCGATGCTACTGCCGACGATCTGGTCATGCTCGGTTTGAAAGTAGATCGCCGCGGCCCCGTTCGCGTATGTGGCCTGCAACTGGTCGTCGAGAAGAACGAGGCCCTGCGACATCACGTCGCACACGGCGCTGAGACCACCGGAGGCACGGCGGTCGGTGCCCAGCGCCTCGTGGGCGTGCTCGGCCACCTCCTTCTTTCTTGACTCCTGGTTCTCGCTCAGCAGGCCGTTCCACACGTCAGCCTCGGGGCCGAAGCGGGTCGTGAGCTTGACGGCTTCCAGCGACCGTTCGCCGTCGCGCAGCGCCGCGAGCGCTTCGCGGATTTCGCTCAGTGCCCGCAGTCGCGATCGAGCGTGGCGATAGACCATCAGCAGACACACCAGCGCGCCGGTGGCGATCATCGCGATGCCGGTCTGCGCCCGGTTCGCGAACTGTTGCGACGAATAGGCGTCGGCGGACAATTCGAGCCGCGCCTTGCCGCGTCCGGGTACCTCGAGCACGTGAACCAGGCGGATCGCTCCGCTGGTCAGCGATTCTTCGTCCTCCGGTGCCGGCCCGTCGGGCCAGGTCGGCCCGGGCGCCGCCGCCGTGATGTTCGATGGTTTGGAGTCGGCGAGCACCTGGCCGTCTAGCAGAACGATTCTGCATCGTGTCAGATCGCTGCGGCTCGCCGTCTCGACCACCAAGCGACGCACGGCGGACAAGTCGTTGGCGACCAGAAGCGCCTCGGCGCTGGTTCGAACCAGTTGCCCCGTCGCGCGGACCTGGTCGAAGGCCCTCGCGGCCACCTGTGTTTGCTGGGTTGTCTGGCTCAACCAGACGGTTCCGCCGATCGCCGCCAGAAGAATGACCGCGACGGAAAAACCCATCGGAGCCACGGCGGATTCGCCTCGCTGAAATATTGTCCGGCCGGAGGCCATCCCTCCGATCCAGGCTTGAATAGCGAGCATTGTGCCCCTCGTCTATCTCGCAGAGCTCGGCTGTGAAGAGACATCGGTCAACCGGCGGCGCTATATGAGTGGCGTACGTCCGAAAACCGGTCGTCTCGTTGATAAACCACAATGGGGCGTTGGTCGATACTCGATTCAGCGCCCTGCGTGGGGAGGGCTGCCGCGGTCGGTATGCGGCTGCGGTGCGTTCAACTGGATGGGCCGATCATGACAGGAAAGAACATCCTCATCGTGGACGACGAGCTGCACATCACGCAGCTTCTGTCGTTCAAGCTCCGCAAGTGCGGCGCCTCCGTGACGACGGCCAACAACGGCTGCGACGCGTACGATCTGGCCTGTCGCGATCATCCCGAGCTGATCCTTTCCGACTTCCTGATGCCGATCCTCAACGGGTTCGACCTGGCCGTAAAACTGCGAGAGAACGCGGACACCGCATCGATTCCGTTGCTGCTGCTGACGGCTCGCGGCCACAAGCTGACGCCCGGCGAACTGGCCCGGACGAACATCTGCGAGGTGATCGCGAAACCCTTCAGCGTGCGTGAACTGCTCGTGCGGATCTCGGAGTTTGTCGGTTTATCCGATGACGACGCGCGCGGGCAGGGCGGTCCCACTCCGGGAGTGGCGGTGGCATGAGCGAGCACGCCGCCCACAACTCGCATGAGTCTCCCAACGCATTCATTGAGCGGTGCCTCTCACTGGGCCTGGCGGTGTGGCCCTGTGACGTCGGCCGTGTTCTGCTCGACCAGGTCCGGGCCGACGAAGGCGCACTGCCCTGGCTGAGATCGAAGCGCCTGTGCCCGCTCGTCGAGCACGCGGCACGTGGTGCGGCCCAGGAGGACGGGCCTCAACCGATCGAGGTGTTCGAAGGTTGCTCTTTCGTGCCGGTCCTGCGCCAGCAGGGCGCGACCCAGCGGGTCGCCTTCCTCGCGATGGTTCTGTGCGAAAACGCGCTGCAGACCCGCGAGTTCGAGGCGATCTGCGCCGAGGCCGAAATGAGCACGGAGGACGGCCGGCGGTGTGTCGGGCCGATCGTGCAGCCGGCAGGCTCGGACGCACAACGGATCCGGACGATATTGCAGTGGAGCTTCGACGACGTATCGTGTCTGCAACGCGACGCGCACACGCTCGAGGAATTCAGCGAGAAGCTCATTCAATCGTACGAGGAGTCCGCCTGCTTCTACAGGCTGGCGCGAATGATAAACAGCAGTTTCGGGCCCTACCAGTCGCTCGAGGCGACGTGTCATCAGATTCAACAGATCCTGCCCTTCGCGTGGATCGCCATGCGCTTCGTGCCGGAAACCAAGGTGCCGGAGCTCGCCGGTCAGTTGATCATCGCCGGCGGGATATCCTGCTCGCAGGAGATGTTCAACCAGGCCGCCGCGGATCTGCTTCGGCAATGGTCACGCGGCAACCGCAAAGCCGTGCTTGTGCCACGGAGCCACGCGCTGGCTGATCTGGCAGGCAGCGAAGTCGTCGTCGAGCGCTTCATGCACGAAGACCGGGTCGTCGGTCTGCTCCTGGCCGGAAATAAGGGCGGCGACGACCCCGAGATCGCCAGCAACGAGCTGCAGTTTCTCGATGCCGCGGCGGACTTTCTGGGTGTCTACTACGAGAACCTCGCGCGGTTCGAAGAGCAGCGAACGATGCTGTTCGGCACGCTCCAGGCCCTGATCGCGTCGATCGACGCGAAAGACCGTTACACCTGCGGTCACTCGGAGCGCGTGTCGCTTCTGGGTGCGCAACTCGCCCTGGTAATAGGCCTGGACGAGAAGCAGATCGACCAGATTCGGATCTCCGGACAGGTTCACGACGTCGGCAAGATCGGCGTCCCCGAGGCGGTTCTGTGTAAGCCGGGCAAGCTCACCAAGGAAGAGTTCGAGCTGATGAAACGTCACCCGGTCATTGGCTTCGAGATTCTCAAGGACATCCCCCCCCTTGCGGAGATGTTGCCCGGCGTGCTGTATCACCACGAGCGGTGGGACGGCCGCGGTTACCCCGAGGGCCTCGATGGTGAGTTGATTCCTCTCTACGGGCGCATTCTGGCTTGTGCCGACACCTTCGACGCGATGAGTTCGACGCGGTCCTACCGGCCCGCGATGCCGCGCGAAAGGGTTCTGCAAGAATTCGACCGGTGTTCCGGGTCGCAATTCGACCCGGAACTGGCCCGGCGTTTCGTCACGCTAGATTTTTCGCAGTACGACGCGATGGTCGACAAGCATCGGGCAACAAGCCCGTTCGCGGCGTAAGACGCGGCGACCAGGTCTGGTCGCCGCAGTCGCAAGTCTCAAGTGGTGAGAGTCTCAAGTCGGGAAGGCGGCCGCGGGCGCGCGCCGGGCGTTGCAGTTGCCTTTCGCGAAGCGGCTCGCGACTGTCGCGACGCGACATGCGGCCGCACAGATCCTGGCTGCTGAAGTTGCCAGTCAATGCCATCCGCTGGAGATCAATGGGGTTGATACGCGAGGGTGGAACCTCGCGGTGTGATTCGGAACCGATTCTTACAGACGTTCCCGACGCTCGGGCTGCTTGTGCGTCCCTTGAAAGGGGCCGAAGAGGTGAAGGACGCCGCTCGCGATCCGGGTCAGGTTTTTGATCTTCCACGCCCGCGCCGCGGCAGATGAAAAGTCGAACG
>CAUZBA010000158.1:0-7141 GCA_963577635.1 Phycisphaerae bacterium | reverse complement strand
GCAGTGATTCCTTGTGATTTATACACGATCTCAATCGCCCAAGCTCTTGGACAGCAAGAAGTTTATGCGTTTTCCAGGGACGACTAATTAGTAGCTTCATTGATCGCACGATTCTTCAGACGTTCGTAGTCACGCTCGGATGACGGCTCGTCACACCAACTTGCGGTGTCGTTCAGATGATTCATTGCTCCCTCGATCCCCCCTTCGTCGCTCCGTCGCTTCCCTATCCGCTTCGTCGCTTTCCTGGTCGCTTCCCCCATACTCAATCCACTGAAGGCACAATCCCTCGGGGCTGAGCGTCGGGCCGGCCTGGCGGCGGTCCTGCGTCGCCAGGACCCGGTCGACGTCCGACGGTTCGAGCTGGCCGCGGCCCGCGTCGACGACGGTGCCGGCGATGATGCGCACCATGTTGTAAAGAAACCCGTTACCCACGACATCGATGTTGATCGTTGATTCTTCGGCCCCGCGTTCCACCCGACAGTCGTGGATCGTGCGCACGGTGCTTGCTCGGCCGTGCCCTGCGTTGGCGAAGCCGGCGAAGTCGTGGGTTCCGATCAGGCGACGGGCCGCATCGTTCATGCGATCGAGGTTGAGCGACCACCAGCAGTGCCAGACGACGTGCCGGCGATCCAGCGGGCGACGTTCCGAATTGAATATTCGGTACCGGTACTGCTTCTTCTTCGCGTCGCGGATCGCGTGGAAATTGGGTAGTGCGGCCTGCCCCGACAGGACCTCCACATCCTTGGGCAACCGGCTGTTGATCGCGTCCGACAACCGTTCGACGGGAACGCGCGGTATCGCATCGAAATGTGCCACCTGACCTTTGGCATGAACACCGGCATCCGTCCGGGAAGCTCCCACAAGTTCGACCGGCTGTTGAAGGACGCGCTGCAGCGCCGACGTAACGACACCCGCCACGGTACGCAGTTCGCCCCCATCGGGTTCGACCTGTCGCTGCCAGCCGTGGAACAGCGCGCCGTCGTACGCGATCAGGAGCCTGTAACGCTGTGCTACGACCGAATCGAGGGTGGGTTCGGAGTCCGACATGGGGTGAAGTGTATAGGGGAGAAGGCCTGCCGCGATAGGGCGCGGAAGAGAGGCATTGAGGCACGAAGGCACGTAGGGAAGAAGAGAGCTACGGAGCGACGAAGGGAGAGGTCACGCACGGCGCATCATCGCACTGCCGTAGATTGCGGCCGCCTACTTGCACGCGAGAACGGACGGTCATCGCTCACGTCACCGGCTACCGGTTCACAACCCTTCGTCGCTCCGTCGCTTGTTCCCTCCCCGCTCCGTGCCTTCGTGCCTTTCCCTTAAACTAATCCCATGTCCAACATTCTTGTAGTCGGTCCACACCCTGACGATCAGGAACTCGGTATGGCGGGCACCATCGCGCGCCTTGCCGGGCAGGAGCACGACGTGCTGCTTCTGGATATGACCAACGGCGAACCGACGCCGCACGGATCGCCGGAACTTCGCGAACGGGAATCGGCGGATGCCGCTGAAATTCTCGGCGTGAAGCGGCAGCAGCTCGGGTTGAAGAACCGTGAAATTGTCCACTCGCTCGAGGCGCGGCACTGGGTAGCGGGCGTGATCCGCACGCATCAGGCACAGATCGTCTTTCTGCCGTATCCGCAGGACGCTCACCCGGACCACCGCGCCACGACGCGGATCGTTGAGGACGCGCGATTCGACGCGAAGCTGACGAAGACCGATCTGCCGGGCGAACCGGTCTACCCCAAGTGGCTCATCTACTACTACTGCATGCACCTGCGCCAGGCCATCAACCCGACGTTCTGCATCGACATCTCCGAGCAGATCGATCTGAAGGAGAAGGCGATTCTCGCGTACGCGTCGCAGTTCGTGGCGCCGCCGGGCAACCGCCGCGTCGTGTCCTGGCTGCGACAGATGAACGGGTATATGGGAAGCCGCATCGGCGCTGAATACGCCGAGCCGTTTTTCACGACCGAACCTCTGGGGCTGGTGAGTCTGGAGGGCCTGTTGATGGCGTGATGTGTTCCAGCAGCCCCAACTCATCCAGCTCTTCAAAGAGGATTCCCATCTGGTACCGGATGGTGGCGAACATAGGCAGAAAGATCATGCCGGTGTTCAACAGCCGGCTGACCTCGACCACGTCGCCGTGAACGGTCTGATCCGGGATGGCGGGGACTGCCGTGTCGGATGGGCCATGCGGCTTCAAGCCGACCAGTTCAGCCATGACGCGCGCCACCGAAGCCGCGTCGGGAGGTCGGGCGGAGGCCTTCCAGCTGGCCACAACGTAGCGCCACTGGCGACGGCAGATTTTCCGGGCTTGCGTCTCGCCGACGCTCGCATGTTCGGATGACCCGATGGCCTGGAGCACTCTGGCCTGCGGTCTGGTGAGCCGGGTCGACTTATTCGGATGATTCTGGCGCACGGCAAACGGTGACTGGTCGCGCGTTTCCATCCGGACCGGTGCCGCCCTCCACGTATTCCAGTTCTGTGCCAGCAGATGCCGGTGATGATGATTCAGCCGATCTGAACCATGCTGTTCTGCCAGGGCGCTGAGCCGATTGAACATACGGCGTGCGGTCGCGGCGCGCTGCGATCCGGTGACGTTGCCCGTGATCTGACTCTTCGACCAGTGCTTGTAGACGGACACGGCGTTCTGAACGTAACCGAAGCGCATTCCGACTGCGGCAGCAAGCGAGTAATATTCGCGATCCGCCATGCACGGCGTGCGCGGATCCCAGGCATCGAGTTCTTTCAATCGATCGGCCGCGGCGCGTCGCAGCAGGTACGACATCGTCGGCCGCCAGTTGTCGATCAACAGCTGCATCAGGTAGTCGTCGTATTGTTCGGATCGAAACTGCGCGTCGTAGATGGCCCGATGGCCCTTGTGAAACCGCCAGACCCAATCGCCGTACGCGATGTCCAGATCGGACCGGCTTTGCAGCAAGGCGACCTGATTGGCGATTTTGTCCGGCGTCAGTTCGTCGTCGGCGTCGAGCCACTGAATGTACTGGCCGGTGGCACGGGCAAAGCCGTGGCGTCGCGCGTGGTTCTGGCCCTGTTGCGGGCAGGGAATGACTTGAAAGGGAACGGAACAGCCGGCCGCGGCGCGCCCGGCCATCTTGATGCTGTCATCGCTGCTGTTGTTGTCGACGAGAATCACCTCCAGAACCCGATAGCTCTGGGACATGCAGCTGCGCACACAGCGTTCGATCATCGGTGCGGCGTTGTAGCAGGGGATGACGATCGAGACGAGCGGGTCCCCGGCACCGAAAGGTTGCGTTGGATCGACCATATCATTGAAAGGTGAACGCGTGGACGAGTTTCTGGTCTGCGTTACGTGACCAGATCAGCGTCGGTTCCGGCCGCAGGCCCCTGGCCCCAAGACGCGAGGGAAGGTTGTGCCCGGAAGGCTCGAGGAACTGGTACTGTTCGATCGCGCCGTTGGCCATCTGATACTTGTAGACCGACTCGTCCATCGCGCTGATTTTGAATTTGAATCCGTGCGCCTGGCGCATCGTTCGGAATTTGACCCGTTGCAGATCCCGTCGCAAAGCGCTAAGCGAACGTGGACGTTTGTCGAACTTCTCCTGTAACAGCCGCAGGCCTTCCCCGAGAAACTCCATTCGGGTCAGCGCCGTGTTCAGCGCGTCCGGCTTGACCGAGCGGGCGAAATGTGCCCAGCGATTCTGGAAGGACATGGTGTTCTTGATACGAAACGCGTTGAGAAACGCGCGTTCGCTGGGCATGCCGGACGCGACCTCGTTCAGATAGGTGTCGAACGCCTGGCGATAGCGTCCCTTGTCGCCGTGTACGATAAAAAAAACCATTGACCATGACTGGGCGTACAACAGGCTTGCGGACTCGTCGCCGCCGATCACTCTGCGCTTCCACTCGTCGTTGGTCATGTTGAGCAGCTCGTCGAAGCCGATCGCGCGTCCGTGACTCAGAGCCTGCCGGACCGTTTCGATCCGCCGTCCGTGGGCAATGCCAAGCTTCATGTGACCGTTCACGAAGACGCCGTCCTCGAAATATTGAGCCAGCCCTTCGTTGATCCATACCGGCAGTTGCGTGCGGTAATGCCGGTGTGCGAACTGGTGAAATCCTTCATGCTGCAGGACGGACACGGTTGCGCTGACGCTCTTGTCCTGGGTCCAGGTCGCCAGGCCCTTCAGGTTCGGCTGCACGAAGAACATCCCGGAGGTGTTCTGGGCCCGAATCCCGTGAGAGGCGAGATAGTCGACGAACTGCTGTTGTGTGCGAAAGAGGTACAGAGACATCTCGCCGTCGGTGGTCGGTTTCAGGTGGCTGAACCGACGGCGATACTCCTCGAACACCGCATCCATGTGGCCCTTGTAACCGCTGGCCTCAGCGGAAGTGAGATTGTGATACACCCGGTAGTGCCGGCTGGAGGTCGTTTTCAGCCGCACCCGCGCGGCGCTGCAGTTGCTCCATAAGAGCAGTGACAGGACGGCGCCGCAGAGGACCATCGCCGCCGAACGCGACATGGCTTGCCGGGGCGCACCGGTCAATGCTATCGCGGCACGGCCACACCGCACGATATGGGCCGATACGCTATGCATCGAGTTGTGAAGGGCGTCTGCGGCGCGGTTTTAACCCACATTGCTCACGAGTCTTACCGCCTCATTTGCCGGCGTCATTTACCAGCGTAGTCAATGATACGGCTGATCTCGCTGCGCAGATCGTTGCGATGAACGATGCGGTCGATAAATCCCTGTTCGATCAGCATCTCACTACGCTGGAACCCGTCGGGTAATTCCTGCTTGACGGTATTGGCGATCACGCGCGGTCCGGCGAAACCGATCAGTGCCTTGGGTTCGGCGAGAATCACATCGCCGAGCATCGCGAAACTCGCGGTGACACCGCCGGTGGTCGGGTCGGTCAGGAGACTGATGAACAGTCCGCCTGCGTCATCGAATCTCGCGAGCATCGCGGCGGTCTTCGACATCTGCAACAGGGACAGGGCACTTTCCTGCATCCTCGCGCCGCCGGCGCAACTGACGATCACGAGTGGGCGATCGGTTTCGGTCGCCAGTTCAATGGCCCGCGCGATTGATTCTCCGACGACACATCCCATCGTCGCGGCGATGAATTCAAAGTCCATGCACGCCATCACCACGCCACGGCCCTTGATAAAGCCTTTACCGCAGGTCACCGCGTCGCGTTGACCGGTGTTCCGTCTCGCCTCGACTAAACGCTGCTTGTAGGGAATGCGATCGACGAAGTTCAACGGGTCCATCGTGGCAAGGTCGTCCCACATGGGTTCGTAGCTGTCAGGGTCGCACAGCATCCGGGCCCGCTTGATTCCGCTGATCCTGTAGTGGTAATCGCATTCCGGGCAGACGTGAAGGTTCTGCTCGAGGTTCTTGCTGTACAGCATCCCCTCACAGCCCTCGCATCGCATCCAGAGACCTTCTGGAACGTCGCTGCGCTTGCCGGTGGTTACGACTTCGTCCCAACTGCGGGACGGCGCCGCCTGTTTCTCACTGCTTCCCGCTGCAGGTCGTGTGGGGGTTTCGGCCACGGTGGTCATTCCTTATCGGGCCGTGCTGGCTCCATCCATTGCACTTGCGGGTGCATGGCCATTATAGCGGCTGGCCTGTCGTGTCGCGACTTGCGGCGGGGTCTTTGATACTCGGTCGGTGACAGTGCTCGCGCCAGCGCGGCAGGTTTCCGCCTTCGGCGGACTGGCGAGGACGCACGCGCGATCCTCCGCAGGGCTAGCTGAATACCACGTCGAGGACGGATCGCACGGAGGACGAAGGAGTCCCCAATCGCAACTCATTGCGATTGGGGTTCCCCGAAGCCACGGAGCGACACAGCTCCCTGGCGGTGAAACTGGTGAGAAACGCGGGCTCGCAACTGGTATCCTGCGTTTCATGGCCAAACCACTGGATTGCATCGTCTGCGGGTCGTGCGTGGTCGACCTGTTGTGCCGGCCGGTCTGTCTGGACGCACCGATCGGCGAAGGCGCCCTGCACGAAACCGATCCGGTCCTGCTGACCGGCGGGGGTATCACGATCAACTCCGGCGTGACGATGGCCAGGCTGGGCGCCAAGGTGGGCGTCTTCAGTTACGTCGGGCGCGACGCGTGGGCCCCTGTGTTGCACGATCTTCTACGAGCGGAGGGTGTTGACGACGAACTGCTCACGACGCACCCGACGGGCGCGACGAGCACGACCGTGGTCGCCATCGACAGTGCGGGCGAGCGCAGCTTCTTTCATTGCGTCGGGGCTCCGAAACTCCTCGACGCCAACGCGATACTCGAGCAACTCGACATTTTTCGCCAGGTCAGGATGTTGCTCCTGGCCTACTACGGCCTGATGCCCAACCTCGAGCCCGATCTGCCTGATGTCTTCAAACGCATTCGCGCGGCCGGATGCCAGACGGCCATGGACGCCGCCGGCGCCGGCGGAACGATGGAGCCGCTCGATCGTATCCTGCCCCACCTCGACGTGTACGTGCCGTCGCTTTCGGAGGCCACGCACCAGACCGGTCTGGATGATCCGCAGAAGATCATCAAGGTCTATCGCGATTGTGGCGCCAACGGTCTGCTCGGCATCAAGCTCGGCGCCAGCGGAGTGATTCTGAGTTCCGGCCCCGACCAGTTCGAACACATCGACGCGTTGACACCGCCGGGTGAGGTGATCGACACCACCGGCGCCGGCGACAGTTTCTACGCAGGCCTGCTCACCGGGTTGCTGCGCGGCCTGTCCGTGCGTGATGCCGGACGACTCGGCGTGGCGGCCGCGGCGTGCTGCGTGACCGCCGTCGGCGGATCGGTCGGCGGGCGCGACTACGCCTTTACCGCAAAGCTTGCGGGTATTTGCTAGAGCGGGTTAAGTTTGTATGTAGTCGTCCCTGAACGCATAAACTTCTTGCTGTCCAAGAGCTTGGGCGATTGAGATCGAGTATAAATCACAAGGAATCACTGCTAACCGTTTCCAAAGCTTGCAAAATCGGTTCCATGAAGGCACGGATGCTATGCAACCCAACTCCTCCCCCCCCCATCGACGGACCTGCATCTATTTCAATCTCAGTTGTCGGCGATTCTCAATCCCAAACATCCCCTGATTCGGCTCGGCGAGGTGATTGATTGGGCGCAGATCGACGAGGCGGTTGAGCCGTT
>CAUZBA010000157.1:0-7177 GCA_963577635.1 Phycisphaerae bacterium | reverse complement strand
ACCACGGCGGAGAATCCTATGAGAAATATCCACCTAAAACCAAAGAGGTTATGATCACTACCGGAAACGCGAAACTGTCTAATTGGAAACGGCACTAGACAGGATTTACAGGATCGACCGGATCAAGAGGCGTGCGCTTGGCGATTTCAATCAGTGCAGGGGCGGAACGCTTTGATGTTGTTGCCATTGATGGCTGACACCTTCCGAGCACCTATTGCGATCCCGTCCAGTAGATCCTGTAAATCCTGTCAAATTCCCCTCCGCATTTCGCCGCGTTGAGATCGGTGATCGTGTTCCGTCGCTCGTTCATACGCCGCGACGGCGCCTTGCCGCGAAGACCATCGCGCACGCGAGTGCCGCTACAGCGCACGCGCCCGACGTGGGAAGCGGCACCATCAGCGTCTGGCCGCCGTTGATGGTTGATCCGGGCACGGGCCCCAGACCGAGCAGATTCAAGGCGAGGTTGGCCCCGTCGCCGTTGCGGATCGGCTGGACGGCGGCGTTGTAATCGGGACGGCCGGCGCCCGGGTCCAGTCGTGTCAGCGCATTCAGAGCGTACAAGTCGCTGCCGGCGGACACTCCGGGCCCCCAGACGAAGAAGGGGATCGTGTAGTTGTTCGCGTCCGCGATGTCGCCGTGGCCCGTACCCACGCCGCCGTGATCGGCCGAGAGAATCACCACGGTGCGGTTCTTCAGCGCTGCGTCGTTGTCGACCAGGTCGAGGATGGCGCCCAACTGAGTGTCCACGACGGCGACCGCGTCGTTCCATTGCGGCGTGCCCCATCCGAAGCCGTGTCCGGCGTTGTCGGGGCGGAAAAAGTGCACGAAGCTGTAGTTGAAGTGATGAAATCTCATGTCGTTGACGAACTTGGTGTGGACGGTCTGAGTCGCGGGGTTGAAATAGCTGTCGATCTTGTCCTTTCCGTCGTCGCTGCCCGTGACGTCCGGCGCGCCCTCGGCCAAGTTCCAACTCTGCTCGAAGATTTCGAATTTCGGCTTTTCGGGATAGAGTGCCGTCGACTTGCCGTGGTCGTGGGCCACGTCGAAGACGCCAGCGACGTAGGGGAGATTCGGATTGCCCTGGTTGTGCAGTGTCTGGCCGACGATGGGGGTGCCGTTAAAGGTGTAGCCGTGATGGACCGTGTTTGGCTGCCCCGTCGGCTGCAGGGCGGGCCGGCCGGTCAGCATGGTTGTGTGGTTCGGTAGCGTGTTGGTCAGGTCGTAGTCGGTGCGGGCGTTGTAGGTGGTGGCGCCCTCGACGACAAGGCGCTTGAAGCTGGCGTATTTGGGGCTCGTCGTGCTGTCGTTATCGATCAGGTTGCGCAGGTGATCGGCATGGAGGCCGTCCACGCTGATGTGAATCACGAAATCGACGGTTTCCGCACGGACAGCCGGAGAAATCGCAAGCGCCGTGGTCAGCCAGCAGGCGGTGATGGCGAGTCGATTCTGTCGCAACTCTTTCATTCCTGTGCCCAATCCCCAGCAGGGCGTGTCGATGCGCGACCACTGAGAGTTACCCTCAAATTATAGACCGTTAGAGCGGTTTCGTCCATGACGTAGCGTCCTGATCTGGTTGCAGTCACACCTGACTTTGTCGTGCTGCATCGCCGACCCACTGCGGGGTCGCCTGCTTCGCCCTCCGTGCCAGGCTTGCTTCGCCGACGCTCAAAACGCTACGTCATGAATGAAAACGCTCTAGCAGGACGCTGCAAAACTCGGTCGGCGCAAAAACGTGTACCTGAGATTTTCAAAAGTTTCTCCTTCAACGCGTTTGGACTCGGTCTGCGAAGCGAGAGCGGTAGTTTCAAATTGGAGATTCTTGGGCGAACGCCAGAATCCGGGGTTTTTCAGCGTCCTGCTAGGATCCAATCACAAGCGAAATCAACCGAGTTTCATGCACGGCGCATGGCCGTACCGACAACTCGTGCATTGGCCATTTGTTACGGCGTTCTCATTGGTCTGACGGAGGGACCATTCCCATGAAGGTCAGCACGATCATCGCCACGCACAACCGTTGCCGAACGATTTGCGCCACGCTCGAGCGATTGGGCACTCAGGCCGGGACCGCCGGCGCGGACGAGATCTGGGTGGTCGACAACGCGTCGACCGACCGGACCGTCACGCGACGGTTCCCCGACGTGCAGATCGTGCGCAAACGCACGAATGACGGTCCCTGTGCTCGAAATGACGTGATCGACGCGGCCAGAGGCGAATACCTTGTATTTCTAGATGACGACAGCACTCCGATTGACTCCGCCGTGGCCCGTTCGGTTGACTACCTCGACAAGCACCCCACGACGGCCATCGTGGGCGGCCGTGCCGTCCAGCCCGACGGATCGACAAGATCATTCGCGTATCCGACGGTTCCGCTCGGCGGCGCCATGTGCGTGCGAGCTTCGGTGAAGAAGCAGGTCCGTGGCTTCTGCCGCCGGTTCAACCGACGCGCCGAAACACTGGACCTGGCCATGCGGATCCTCGACGCGGGCCAGCGGGTCGAACGGTTTTCAGACATCGAATATCGTCACGACATGCCGGCGCAGACACCGCCGACGGCCACGGCGCACCGCCTGGACATGCGCAACCATATTTCGGTCCTGAATCGCCTTGTCCCCGATCCGCTGCGCAGGCGTCTCGCGGAAGACTGGATCCAGCGTTACACCACCCGTGCGAATGCAGGCGGCCATCGCGGCGCCGCGATTCAAGGTCGCGCCGAAGCCGACCGCTGGGCCGTCAAGGAAGATCTGTTCAACATGGCTACGGTCAGCCCGGCAACGATCGAATCCGTGTTCCAATTCAGGCGTCAAGCGGACCAGGTCGCCCGATGGTCGGCTCGGCACCGCGTTCGACGTGTGTGCATCGCGGATTACGGGAAAAACCTTTTCGCGACCTATTGCGCATGCATCGCGTCGAGGCTTGAAATCGTGGCCATCGTGGACAACGCCCCCTGCTTCGAGGGCCAGCATTACAGAGACGTGCCCATCGAACCCGATGCCACCGGACTGGCCGCGGCGCAGGGCGTCATTCTTTCGAGCCTCAACCCCGATCACGTGGCGCAACGTCTCAATGCGCTGCGCCGCGACTTTGGAGGTCCGATGCTCGGGCTCTGTCGGCCTCGCCTGCTTGACGATTCAATGATCAAACGCGAAGACGAGGTGGACGACCGCCCGGTCGCTACGTTGAGCCCGAGGCTGGGCCGGACCGTGCGCGGCAACGCTAGGGTCGCTTGAGACGCCGCCGCGACCGAAGAGGGAGCGACGGATCCGGCGCCGAACGGCACCGCCGACGAGCGCGAACACCAATCGACTGAGACGAGTTCCCGTCCCCTCGCGAGTGATGACTGAGCGACGACGCCACGAACATCCGATCGCCGGCCGCCGAATTGTCATCGATTGAGCCACCCGGATACAATCATTTCATGAGTGATGCGCAACAGACCGTGGACCAGGCGCCGCAACAGGGGCCCGAGGCTTCGCGGCAGTCGTCCATACCCCTGGCCTTAAGGGTTGAGGCGGCCTTGATGACCACGGATCGGCCGCTTCCGGCCGCAAAATTGTCCGAAGTTCTGGGTGACGTCAACGTCAAGATGATTCACGACGCGGCGTCGGAGCTGAACGACGTTTACGAAAGGACCGGCCGCAGTTTTCGGATCGAGCAGTTGGCCGGTGGCTGGCAGATCCTCACGCTTCCCGACTACAAGGACGTGCTGGCTGCGATGCACAAGACGCGATCCGAAATGCGATTGAGCCCCGCGGCGATGGAGACGCTTGCCATCATCGCCTACAAACAACCGATTCTGCGCGCCGCTATCGAGGCCATCCGCGGCGTGGCCTGCGGCGAGGTGATCCGCGGCCTGCTCGAGCGTCAAATGGTCAAGATCGTGGGTCGCGCCGATGAGCTCGGACGACCGATGCTCTACGGCACCACCAAACGGTTTCTCGAGGTGTTCGGCCTGGCCACCCTCAAGGATCTTCCCAACGTCGAGCAGTTCAAGACGACAGCCGCTACCGGGGTTGCCCCCGCCATCGCAACACCCAGCGCGAGCGAAGAACAAGCGATGGATGCCAGCACCGAATCGCACCGCTGACGACTGCAAACATCAACCGTCTGCGACGAGTCAATAGCAAACAGCCATTGACTATCAGCTGATAGTCAATGGCTGTTTTTTCTTGTGTTGTGACAGTCGATCAATGCCGTCACGGCAAGCTTCCTGCCCCATCCCCTCACCGCGCGTATCATGGTTTGTGACCGAACAGGTTCGCAGCCTCATCGCGAGGTCGTGACAAGCGCCACCACATGACACACGCCCTGATGCCCTGATGCCGAATAGGCAGACGCATACCACCGCTGCAATCTTTGCCCTGATCACCATACTCCTAATGCTGCCCGCGTGCGCTGCGCGCACCCTTCGCGGCACGGTGACCGCAGGTCAGGTGCCTGCCGTTCTCGTCTTGAACCCGGACGAACCGCGGCTCGACCGCCCCGGCCTGGCCGGCGCGGTGATCGAATTGGCCCTCGATCCATCATCGATGTCGCCCCGGCCGTTGGGCACGTTCACCGCCGATGGCCAAGGCCGGTTCGCAGCCGCGCTCGACCACCCCGGTATCGGGGTGCTCGATTTCGAGCTAGGAATCCTTTGCCGGGCTGGCGGCCACCGCAGTGTATATCAAACCATGGCCCTTCCGCGATCGGACCGCCGGTTGCTCGTTGTCATGTCGCCCGGAACGGAAACGACAAAGAAACCCGAGGGTCTGCTGGATGAGGCCAGGAGAATCGGCGGCCACGGCACGCCGTACAGGTAGCAGTTGCATGGAACGGTTGCGAACACGAACACGGCTCGGACCGGGCGGCAAACTTTTTGTCGTGGTGACCGCGATCCTGATCGTGATGGCTGTGTATTCCCAGTTCAATCTACTCATTCTGATGGTCGGATTGATGGTCGGTGGGTTGATCTGTTCACTGGTCCTTTCGTGGCTGATGCTGAGGAACCTCACTGTGCACCGCATCCTGCCGAGTCATGGTGCCGTGGGTGAGGCCATGATCATTCGCTACCGGATCTCGAACGGCAACCGGCGCGTGGCGGCATTCGCCGTCCATGTCGAGGAGTGCGGGCAGACCAACCGCCGCCGGCACCGCGCCACCGGCGCCGTTGCGACGCCGAACCCGGCCACCGGGCCTCAAGGCTGGGTCCTGCACGTGGGTCCGAAGCAGACCGTCCAGTGCGAGGCCAAAGTCTGGCCGGCGCGCCGGGGGTTGTTGCACTTCGAGCGGATCCGGCTCGATACCTCGTTCCCGTTCGGCGTGATCCGGCGCGTCGTGGAGTTCGCCCAGGACGGCGACACGATGGTCTACCCGCGCCTCCATCGGATCAACCGCCGACTTCTATACGAGCTGTCGTTCATGGATTCGGCAGGGAGCAGACAGCAACATCGAGGCGGCGGCCACGACGAAACCTTCGGTCTTCGCAAGTACCGCGAGGGTGACAATTTGAAGATCATCGACTGGAAACAAACTGCGAAGACCGGGCAACTGATCTGCCGCGACCTGACCTGGCCAAGGGCGCCGAGGATCATGCTGGGTTTGGACTTGACCCACCGCGGTCGCGACGACGATACCCAGCAACGCAGCGCCCGCGACGGGGACAGCGCTTCGAGCGCCGCGGTCGCTTCGACGGACGATGTCGAGCGAGCGGTCAGTCTGGCAGCATCGATCGTCTGCGACACCTACCTGCGCGGCTACGAGATCGGTCTTTCGGTCACCGGTGCGGCCTGTGACTGGTTCCCGACCCACCACAGCCTGCCGCACAGGACACGGCTGCTCGAGGCGCTGGCCACCTTGGATGCCAACGGGCCGTCACGATCGGTCGATCGCCACCAGGTACGCCCGTCGGTGATCATCCGCGCCGGCGCAGGTGGCGGGCGCGGCGCGGCAGGTTCCTTGATCCTCGAGGTCGCGCAGATGGGACGGTATATCGATGAGGTCGACGCCGGTTCGCAGCCTATCCTGGACCATCGCCCACGCCGCGCCCGACGTCGCGAACTGCTGCGAGCAGATCCCGCATGCACATGATCAACGCATTCAGAAGACTGGTCGTCCTCCAGGTTCTGCTCGGCATCGTAACGCTGGGTATGGCCGAGCGTAATCCCGTGATGCTGTTGATCGTCGGTGCCGTGGCCTGTCTGTCCTGGTACGTCACCGAAGGACCCACCGGTCGGCTGCTGCCTCGATGGTTAACGCTCGTGGGCGTGCTGTTGGCCGTGATATGGTTGCCGGTGGAATTGGTGCGCCTTCGCGGCCACCTCGTGGCTCCGATCGCACACTTCGTCATGTGGCTTCAGATTCTGCTGCTCTATAGCGAGAGAACCAACCGTGAGTACGCCCAGATCCTCGTGCTGAGCCTTCTACAGATGATCAGTGCCGCCGTCATCTCTCAGTCCGGGCCCACGCTTATCTTCGCCGGATTGTTGCTGGCGTATTGTGTCGTGGGTCTGCTCACGGTGCTGTCGTTTCATTTCAAGATCTCGAGCGACGCGGTTTACGAGACGAATCGGTCCTCGGCCCCAAAGGGAACGCATGTTGAGCGTCCCGAATCCGTCGCCGGCCGCGGCCATCGATGGCAGTTCCGCGTGACCGCCCTGTGGATCGCGTTGGGATGTGCCGCGGTCGCGGTTCTCGTGTTTCTACTGACCCCGCGCCGCGAACCCCGGATTCTCACCGAGCGCCTGATCAGACGGCTCGCACAACGGCGGCCCGGGTTCAGCAGGACGCTCGATCTGCGCGGATCCCCGTCGACGGGTCGCGACCGTGCGCCCATCATGTCGCTGTCGCTCAGAGAGGGCGACTTCTCCGAGTACGGAACCGACCGGTTGCTGCGCGGCGCCGCGCTGGATCGATATGACGCCCATCGCCACCTCTGGACGCGAAGTACCGGTAATACCGTTTGCGCCCAGGTTCTCAGTCTGCCCCCGGCGGGCCGCCGCCTGCTGGATCTGGATCCGGGCACGGACGTACGCAACGCCCGTATCACCGTTTTCGAGACCTCGGGCCAGCGATTGTTTTCCTTTAATCCTCCCTCACACATCAACTGCCCCTCACTGAAGACCGTCGTGGTCAACATCGCCGACGATTTGATCGACGCGAGGGGCAAAGTTGAATTTCCGTTGACTTACGAAGTCGAGTC
>CAUZBA010000156.1:0-7211 GCA_963577635.1 Phycisphaerae bacterium | reverse complement strand
TGGCACCAGCGTATCTACTCGCGGTGCGACACTCGCATTCGAAATCACTCGAGGTTGGCGTGGCGGGCGAACATCTGCTCTGCCGAAAGTCCCTGCCTTTGCATCAGGGCCAGGATCATCAGGTCGAGCAGGATGAAAAGACATTGTTCGAACAGCGCGCCCATCGGCTGGATGGAGGTGACGGCGCCGGGCGTCTGCGCGGCCTTGGGTGAGGGTGCGGCGATTTTCACGACATCGTCGGCCAGCAGGCCGATCGGCGACTGCGGATCGATGGTCAACAGGAGCAACCGGGCGCCCAGGTCCTTGGCCTTCTGGGCGCTGGCGAGCAGCGAGGCCGTTCGCCCTGAACCCGATCCGACAATCAGAAGGTCGTCGGGTTTGATGTTCGGCGTCGTCACGTCGCCGACGACGTAAGCGGTTTTGCCCATGTGCATCAACCTCATCGCGTGGGCGCGGATCGCCAGAGCGCTGCGGCCGGCTCCGGCCAGGAACACGCGTTCGGCCGCGGAGACCCGCGCGATCGCCCGGTCAACGCTGGACACGTCGACCGTTCCGAGGCAGCGATCGATTTCCTGGGCGACGGATTTGATCTGCTGATCCAATGACGTTCTGGTCATTTCCCATCCAACAATTCATAAATCGCCGACGCGGCGGCGCGGCGATCGGGTTGATTCGTGATGGCGCCGCCGACGACGATGATGTCGGCGCCGCGTTCCAGTGCCGCGCTCGCCCTGTCTAGGTCGATGCCACCGGCAATCGCGAGCCTGCATGATACCGACCGGCGGATACGCTCCATATTGTCCAGCGGGTCTGCGCCTGTGGATTGCAGGTCGTAGGCGGTGTGAAGGCAGAGGATCCCGGCCCCCATCTGTTCCAACTGGCGCGCCCGTTCAACCGGGTCCGGTGCGTTGATCAGGTCGACCACGATCTGGGCCTGCTGTTCGATGGCCGCGTCCAGGGTCTGGCGGATGGTCACGTCATCGGCCACGGCGAGGACGGTGGCCAGGTCGGCGCCGCGACGGAAGGCCGAGCATGCCTCGATGCGTCCGCCGTCCATGATCTTGATGTCCGCCAGGTATTTCTTGTCGCCGTGGCGCGACTTGAGAGTCTCGAGCGCCGACAACCCTTCCTCCACGAGCAGCGGCGTGCCCACTTCGGCGATGTCGAAGCAGGGATACACCTCGTCGAGGATGGTCAATGCCTCGCCGGTGGTCAGACAATCGATTGCCAGTTGGAGCAGTGGGCCGGTGCGAGTCGTCATGAGTGATTCCGAGCCCGGCATTCTACGCAAAACAGTTTGCGCTGTTGCGGCGGGGGCCGTTTCTGCTGCGTGACCCTGCCCGGCGTCGTCCACCCGGTTATGATTCGGCCGCCGCGGCATATCAGGCGGCCGACTAGTTATCAGTGCGAAGATTTGTGGAGCGTCTGCGTTTGACGGATCTTTCGAGCCAGGAGCCCGCGTCCGTGCGACAGTCGTTCGTTTCAAGGGTCACGCCTCATCTGGCCTGCATCGTCCTGGTGTGCCTGCTGATCGCCGCCGTCTATTCCAATGCGCTGCAGGGCTCGTTCGTCTTCGATGACATCAGAAACATCGAACGCAACGGCGCGATTCAACTGACCGAGTTCGACCTTCGGCGGCTGTACGTTGCGGGCATGGACAGCCCCACGGCGAACCGACCCGTTACCAATATCAGCTTCGCCCTCAACTACCTCTTTGGGAAGCACGATGTGAGGGGCTATCACCTCGTCAACGTCCTGGTCCACATGGTGAACGGTCTTCTGGTTTACGCGCTGGCTTTCGTCACGTTGAAGCTGCTGCGCCGAACGGCGAACGTGCGCGCCGTGCCGCCGAGCGATCGATTCGCGATTCTCGTCGCGGCCGTGACCGCTCTAGTGTTCACGGCTCACCCGATACAGACCCAATCGGTAACCTATGTCGTCCAGCGCATGAACAGCTTGGCGACGTTGTTCTATCTGGGAGCCCTGTTGCTGTTTATTGCCGGGCGCCGCTCGCAGATCACCTGGCGGCGAGCAGGGCTGTGGACCGGTTGCCTCGGTTGCTGGCTCCTGGGCCTCGGCTCCAAGCAGACGGCCGCCACGCTGCCGCTGGCAGTCCTGCTCTACGAGTTGGCTTTCTTTCAGGACGTGCGCCGGCCGCGGATTGGTCGCCAACTTTCATATATCTGCGGGATTTCGGCCCTCCTGGTGATCCTGTGCGCGGTCTTTCTGGGGTTCGAACCGGTGGCGAGGATTCTGGGCGGCTATGACATTCGCGATTTCACGATGGGTGAGCGAATTCTGACGCAGTTTCGCGTCGTGAACCTCTACTTCGGTCTGCTGCTGTTTCCACATCCCGCGCGGCTGAACATTGCCCACGACGTCGTCGCGTCGCAGTCACCGACGGCACCGGCCACGACGATCCTTGCGATGCTTCTGCTGATCAGCCTTGTCGCATCGGCTGTTCTGCTCGCGAAACACCACCGCCTGATCAGTTTCTGCATCGCCTGGATTTTTCTGCACCTGCTCGTGGAGTCGTCGGTGATCGGCCTCGAGCTGATCTTCGAGCACCGGCTGTACCTGCCCATGTTCGGTTTCTGCCTCGGTGCGGCCTGGTTGCTCGGCGCGGCGATGGCCGGGAAACCAGCTCGCATCGTGGTCGCCGGATCGGCGGCGGTTCTGCTGCTGTCGGTCTGGACACACGCGCGGAACGTCGTCTGGCAGGACCGGGCGAGCCTATGGATGGATGTGGCGCAAAAAAGCCCGAACAGCTCACGGGCCCAGACTAACCTGGGCAACGTCCTGGCCGACGAGGGGCGTGTCGATAGCGCGATCGAACGCTACCTCACGGCGCTGGATATTGACGAGAACGACCACCTGGCACACAACAACGTGGGCCGGATCCTGCTCGATACAAACCGGATCGGCGAGGCGATTACTCACTTTCAGCGGGCCTTGAAGATCAGGCCCAACCACGCGCCGGCCCACAATAATCTCGGTGTCGCCTTTCGATCGAAGGGCAGGATCGACGAATCGCTTGCTCGATTCCGCCGTGCGGTCGAGCTGGACCCACGGTTCGTCCCGGCCCGATGCAACCTGGCGGACGCGTACCGCGCGCGGGGCGACATCGAGAGAGCGATCCGGCACTACGAAGCGGCGCTGGGGATCGCGCCGGATACGGCGGCGGCGCATCACGGCCTGGGCACGGCACTGGCCGGAATCGAACGGCGCGCCGGCGCCATCCACCACCTGCGCCGCGCTCTTGAATCGGACGCCGCCATCGCCGCGACGCACGTGAACCTCGGGATTGAACTGGCCGCCGACGGCGACGTTGAGGAGGCGATACGCCATTTCCGGCGGGCGATTGAGCTCGAGCCCGACAACGCCGCCGGCCCGTACAACGCCGCAGTCGCCTTCCAATCGACGCGAAGGCTCCTGGAGGCCGTCGAGATGTTGCATCTGGTGCTCAAGATCGATCCACGGCACACTCAGGCCCACTTCGGCCTGGCCACGGTCCTGTCCTCGCTGGGCCGAGTCGAGGAGGCACTGCCGCATCTATATGAAACGTTGCGACTGGACCCGCAGTCCGTCGCGGCGCTGCAGTTCGCCGCGTGGACCCTGGCGACTCACCCCGTGGATTCCGTTCGCGACCCCCGCCGCGCCTTCGAGCTGGCCGGGCGCGCTGTGGCACTCACCGGCGAAAACGACGCGGTCAGCCTCAACGTGCTCGCCGCGTCAACGGCCGCGCTCGGGCGGTTTGACGAGGCTATCAAGATAGGTGAAAAGGCGAGACAACAGGCTGAACGGTCCGGCAACGCAACACTCGCCCGGCGAATCGGCGACCGCATCGATCGATACCGGCAGGGAAGCATCTCCCCGGATCGGCAGGAGTGAAACACCGTTAGCGACTGATTATCCTGGGGCCGCGCGGCCGGGGATAGTCCTCAATCGAATGTCGAATGGAACAATTGCAATCAGACCCTACGACAAACAGAAAATCGTTTACATCCGCGACGTGGATCATCCCGAGTCGATCGGCATCGGCCCGCGCGGCGAGCCCTACACGACGGGCACCGGCTGCCAGGTGTACCGGATCGACCTGGAGAAGAACACGGCGGAGCAGTTCGCGACGACGGACCAGCGTTGCCTGGGCAGCGTCGTGGATGCCGACGGTCACCTTTTCGCGGCTCACGCCAACGGGGGCGACGTCCTGAAGATCACGCCGGACGGCGTCGTGAGTACCTATGCGACGGCGCCCGGGGGCGACCGCTTCGCGTGCCCCAACTATCCCGCCTTCGACCGCGCCGGGAACATGTACCTCTCGGACAGCGGCGACTGGTCGGGCACCGTCAACGGGCACCTCTGGACGATCCCTCCCGGTGGCGGCGAGGCGCGTCTCTGGTATCCGCGGGAAGTGAACACGCCCAACGCGATCGCACTCGACGCCGAGGAAGCGCACCTCTACTTCGTTGAGACCTTCGGCAGCGCCGTGGCCCGCGTCGAGATCAAGCCCGACGGCTCCGCGGGCGCTTTCGAGCGCGTCGTCCACATGCCCCGGCACATCCCCGACGGTATCGCGTTCGACACCGAGGGGCGCCTGTGGATCGCCTGCCACCGGCCGGATGCCATCTACTGCTTCGACCTGCGCGAGCGGCGCCTGGAGCTTTTCTGCGAAGACTGGGCGGGCCACCACCTTCGCGGCCCGACCGACGTAAGCTTCGCCGGCCGCGATCGCGAGGTCATGCTCGCCGCGTCACTGGACAACCTCGTCGTCCACCGCTTCGACGGCACCGGCGTGACGGGACTGCGGCTGAACAATCCGAAACTCTGATTCGGACGAAAATAGGGGATTGACACGACGGCATGGGTCGTTATTGTGATAATTCTTGGGAACGGACGCGTGGGGTGCGCTACGGCGATGAGATGGGCGCCGTGTGACTTTTTCAACCAACGCGACCGAACGAAATCAAATCGGATCTCGACGACGTCAAAACTTCGACAGAAGAGAACATTTCGGTACCCAAGAGCAGTCGAGAGACTGCCAGAAAAGGAGATGATTCAATGAGCAATGCGAGTAAATGCCTTGCCCTGGTAGCGGCGCTCGCCCTCGCGGGGACGGTTTCGGCAGTGAACTTCACCGAGGACTTCGACGGTTCGAACGGTCCGTGGACGGACAGCACGGCACTCGGCGGGACCAACGGCTGGGTCCACGTCTCCGGTCCAGACAACAAGACGACCACCGCGACGGGAGGACTTGCCGGTACGCGCGGCGCGGAGGCCAAGGGAAGTGCCAATTTCGACAAGCTGGCGTTTTCCCAGTTCCCGGGTCTGGTGCCCGGCGACGTACTGACGTCCGGGACGTTCGAGTTCTTCGTGGCCGTGGACGTCAGCGGAGGTCTGTCAGAGTGCTCGAGGGCGTATCAGATCGGCCTGAGCGACGACGCCACTGGCGGCCGGGAGTTTGAAGTGGAGATGTTCGGCTGTAACCAGGCCAGAGTTCGCAGCCTTCCCGACGCCGCGCAGACGCCCGTATCCGCACCCACCTTCGACATGGGATGGCAGGAGTGGAGAATCAACTACAACCGCGACACCGGTCTGATCTCCACCGCTTACCGCGACATCGATGACACGGTCGGCCAGTTCATCGGCCTGGGAACGTTTACGACCGGACCTTCCCTCGACATGAACACCACCACGACCGGCCTTTTCAACGCGACACACATGTACATCCGCGGTTTCGGACTCGGTGACTCCATGAAGGTCGACAGGCTCAGCAGCACGGCACTCCTGCCGGAGCCGGCAACGCTCAGCGTGGTGATGATCGGCGGCCTTCTGCTCCTGCGCAGACGCCGCCGCGCCTCTCTGTCGCAGGGATAGACGCCGCGGCTTTCGGCAATCAAAGGACAACCCAACGGCCCGCCGCAAGGCGGGCCGTTGCCTGTAACAGCACGGTCAAACCCTCTTACGGCATATCGCGATACGTCGACGTCGCGTCAGCGAGGATCTTGCCCAGGACTTGGACCGCGTGGCGCACGCGCCGCGGTACGGCCATGCGAACCGCGGCGAATGTCGTCAGGTGGAGGTCGGCAGTGGTGTTCGTCGCGACGCGCATCGGCCTGTCCAGGCGTTTCAGATGGACATCCTGATGGACGGTAATGATCGTGTAGAGCGCCACCGCTTCCCGCTGCTTCGTGTCGGTCGCGGCTCTCACCGACAGGACCACGTGCGGGATGTTCTCGGCGCGCTTCGGCACGATGCGCAGCCCCAGGCCCTCGAGTTCCGTGCGGAAGATCTTCAACACCTGGGTCGTCGTGACCCGCAGATCGCGCAGCCTCTGCGGCATGGGACGGATTTCGAACGTGATCGACCTGATGTCTGCCACGCTGACGTTCTCGCCCGTCGGAGCCGGGGGGCGATCCAGGAACGGCGCGGCCGAAACGGCTGCGGCAGCCACCAGGGCGCTGAGAATTCCGGGTATAGCGCATCGCATGTCAAGTCTCCGTGCAGTGTGCTTCATAAAAACTGAACTGATTGAGCAGGCCCTGTGGACACGGCGCGCGTCCGGGCGATGCCATCGTTGTCACGGCACCGGCGCGTCTTCACGAATAAGTTTTTCGTGCTTCAATTCGTCCCAGAAGGGGGCGGGGATGTCGTGGCGCATGCAGACGAGGTTCTCCTCGACGTGTTGCGAGGTCAATGCTCCGGGTATGACCGAGGCGACGCTGGGGTGCCCGAGCGGAAACTGCAGGGCCGCCGCCTTCAGCGACACGCCGTGGCCCGCGCAGACCCGCTGAATAGATTCGACCCTTCGGTTGATCTCGTCGGTCGCCGGTTTGTAAAGATGCGTGGCGTCGGGACCGGGCCCGGTGGCGAGGATTCCAGAGGAGAAGGGCGCGCCGATGATCACGCCCACGCCGCGCTGCTGGCACGCCGGAAGTTCACGATCCAGTGGTTCCTGTTGAAGCAGCGTGTACGGCATGGCCACGAGAAAGAAATCGAGGTCGAAATCCTCGAGCAGACGCGTCATCATTCCAAGCTCGTTGATGCCGGCGCCGATGCCACGGATTTCTCCAGTAGATCGCAGTTGCTCCAGTGCCTTGAAGCCGGACTCCAGTTCCTTCAGCCGCGCCGCCACCCCGGCTTCCGACTTGTGGAACATGAAGTCCAGATCGTGGATGAGCAGCAGGTCGATGCGATTCAACCCCATCCGGATG
>CAUZBA010000155.1:0-7222 GCA_963577635.1 Phycisphaerae bacterium | reverse complement strand
TTGCCTGGAATAAAGGTTGCTCGCAACTTCCCTTATGCCAGAAAGACCAACCTTTTCAATAGAGTCGTGAGAAATGCGGGCTAGTAGCTGAGGAGCGATCGTGCAGGCCTGGAGGCCACTCAGTTCTAAACCGCTGGACCCACTTGGTCACGGTCCGCTGTGAGATTCCTGCGGCGTCGGCGGCCGAAGCCGCAGTCCAGGCCCTCATAGAGGACGCGACGAGCGATTAGAAACCGGCTGTGGGGCGTGGTCTTGGCGTTAGGATGTAGGTCCATTCATGGGTCCTTTGAGACATTGGTGAGGTAGTGCTCAACCGATTGTCTCAGAGGCCTGCGAATGAACAACGTCCTTAGAAAGCACAGCTAGGCCTACTGCGCTTCCTTGAAGCCGACGCGGCTCTTGATCGCTTCGATCGACAGCGGATCAAATTGCGGATCGTCCGCCAGGTACAGGCCAACGATCAGACCCAATTCGTCGGATCTTGCCATCTTCTCGAACGCGCTGCGCGGCACGGGATTGAACTGCTCAATGCGCACCAGGATCAGCGACAGCATTCGCGGTATCGGCGCGGCGATAATTTTCGCCGGCGCCGACGCCGTTGAGGCGGTCGCGTCCCGGGCCACCACGTCGAACACGTGATCGATGAAGGCCTCGTCGCGACCGATTCGGTCAACGTTGGGGACGCGGAAACCGAAGAACCACTCACGCCGTGGAAACGTTTGCGATTCGTTGACGGTCGTTTTGAGCGTTTCGGCCAGCGATTCCAGAGTCTTGATCTCAGCTCGTTCGACCCAGCGGTCCTTGTCCGCGACGAGCTGCTTGTACGCCTTCAGCTTCCTCGCGTCGCGAATGACCTCGGGCCGCGACGTTTCGAACGTCGGGCTGACGGCATTGGCCGCGGCCGTGACACGGAAGAGAAATCGTGAGTCATCCGTCTCCAACATGAGGCTGGGAAGATTCAAATCCAGGCTCAGGCTCACGGCGCCGCCGTCCGGCGGCTTCAACGGCCGGACGACCAGGGCGTAATCCGCAAACCCAATCGACGCGCGCTGACCCCGTCGACCCTTGCGACGAACGAAGGCGTCGCCGATTCCCTCAAGTTCTCTCAGCTGCGCGCGCGACAGCCACGACCCGTCGTCGGGATGGACAGTCACATCGACGCCGAACTTGCTGCGAATCTGCTTGCGGATCTCGTCGAGGGCGAGCGGCTCGAATTCGGCGGGCAACCGCCGAATTCCTTCTTCGAGCGGTAACGATTCGATCTGCTCGTTGAGGCGTCGCCGCGCGAAAGCCATGACCTGATTGGCCAACCTCCCGGCGTTCTGCTTTCGCAGCGCGACGCGAACGCGGTCTCTGATCTTCCGGTATGGCATCACGCGCTTCGGCGGCAACGCATCGACGCCGCCCTGCCGCGGGTTGGACTCGCCCGCGCCCTCGCGCGAATTCTCCGCGGGTTCCTCGACCGCCGGCGCCAGGAACTTATCGGGGTGCGTTTCATAGTATTTCAGTGCCTCGCGTTCGGATACCTCGACCGCATCCGACAGGTCGGCCACTCGGCATGCAAGGTATTCCAGGCGAACGCGGTTCGGCAGGCGGTATCCGAATCCGTAAGGCTCGCTTTCGCCCGCCATGCTGTCCTTGAATTGGTCGAACAGCTCCTGGACCTCCTGTGGGTCCGGGTCGTCCACGTTGTCGAGCTGCAGATGGCTGAGGACCGTGGTGCTGATCTTGACGGTCGATCGCAGGCCGAAGACGAACCGCTCCACCAACGGGGCGCTGAGCGGGGGATCGCCGGCGATCACGCTGGCGGCGTATCGACCCGGTCGATTCTCGAGTGAGACGGGCGCCGCGCCGCGGACGAGCGTCTTGTAGGTCTGGACCATCGACCAGTCACGCACGGCTTCGTGTACGAACAGCGGGGAGAGTTGCAGCGAACGGGCCACCTGTCTCAAGTCGCCTTCGCCGATTCCGAAGTCACGCAGAAGCTGGTCCACGTCCCGCTGGCTCGCGGACAAGCCCATCGTCCGCGCCTCCTCGACCATGAGCACCCATGACAGAAGATCGCCGCCGTCAAAGATCGATGGCGGCAGGCGCTTGAGGCGGCTCAACTCTGCCAGCGCCTGCAGTTGTCCCTGGGCGCGGATCTGATCGGTGCGATTCAGCGGCCGGTCACCGATCATGCCGATCAGTGCATCGGCCTGACCCCTTCCGCAGCCCTGCATGGCAGGCTCAATCAGGAAGACGACCATCAGCCCGGTGCCGAAGACCGCCAGAATGAACTTGTTGTATTTTCGGAAGAATCGGAGCACCGCTGTGTTACCTCTCTGGCCCGAAGGCGCTGGTGAACCGAGACGATTTGACGCCGTCGGGGATCAGCATGAAACCGATCGACTGCTCGTCGTCGATGTCGTCGGTGGCGGCCACGACCATAAACCGCCAGCGAGGCAGCTTCCGCTCCAACGCCAGCTCGATGCGCCGCGTTCGCTTCTCCTGGATATCGAGGCGATGCACGAAGGAGGTGCGGTACTTGCGCGTCAACTGGTAGACGAACCCGTAGGACAGCAGGCGGCTGTCCACCGGCTTCAAGACGGCATAGCCGATGAACGAACTGAGTCTCGGCGTGTGCTCCATCGAGGCGCCCAGGCGCCACTCGGGCGTCTCGCTGTGCTCGATGCTGTGGTTCACCTCGGCAACGGCCGCGAGCGTGTCGCTGATCATCCACATCACGTCGCTGTGGAAATGGTCGCCGCCGGTCGAGAACTCCGGCCGGAACCCGATGAACCGCGCAATCGCCGTGTCGGTGTCGGTATCCTTGCTCGCCAGGACGACATCGGTGTTCATGACCACCCAATCCACCGTCCGCCAGCGGCCGGTACCGCCGCGCTCGGTCTGGAACGTCTGCCGCACCCCGAATCGGGAGGTCGCGCCTTCGCGGATTCTTTCGACCTCGAGATCGAACACGGGCAGATCCTCGGAATTGAGGTTCGCGCCGGACAACGACAGGTCGATCGACGGCTCCACAATGTGCCGCAACCGGTGCACGTCCAATGCCCTGATCTCCACGTCGTCGTAGGTCTTGCTGACCTGCGTGTGCAGCCGAACACCCACCTGACCCCAAAGGCGCGCCTTCTCGCTGTTGCCGACGTAGTCCATGAAGTCCTCGTCGTAAGCCGTCAGTCGGCCGGCCACGAACGGCACCACGTCGATCGGACCGACCTTCATCGGTGCCTGGACCTCGTGCCGCGTGTCGAATCGCAGCACGTATTCGTCCGTGATCCCCAACCCGTCGTTGAACGCGCCGAAGCTTACCGGCGGAAGGCCCACGGGCGTCGCGAATCCGAAGCTCGTCAACGCCTGCAGAAACTTGAAACCCCGGTCCTCGGGGGCGTCTTTGCCGCTACGGATGCGCATATAACTGACTCGCGTCTCGCTGTAATACGTCAGCCGGTTCTCCCAGATGCTCCGGCCCAGCACGAAATAACCGAGTTCGGGCAGCTTTTCGACGGTGTATCCCGGCACCTGGACCGGGCCACCGACGGACGGAAACGTGCTGCCGCTGGATTGAAGCGCCGTCGTCTGCGCCAGGAAGTTGTACAGGTCCTGACGAACGAGGAACGTGAATGCCGTGTCTTCTTCCTGCTTCTTGAGGTAGATCGACGTCTCCCAGGGCTTGTCGTTCTCGGCTTTGGAGGGAAAGAATTCCTCGAGGAACGTTTCGTCACTGACGTACGCCAGCTCGAGCGACAGTTCCCAGTTCTCCGCGAGAGCGTGGCGGTGGCGCCACAAAACGAAGCCGCGAGTGTCCGAGTCGTGTTTGATGTCGTTGCGACTGGCGATCTCGTCCTCGCTGTCGTCGTGAATCACGAGGTACGATTCGAAGAACCCTCGCATTTCCGGCAGGTCGTAGTCGAGGTCTGCGCCGATCGCCGGTCCGTGATCGCCGAGCATGTCCAGACGGCCGGTCAGGTCTACCCCGTCCGGGGCGTTACGGCCCGCCAGGGCAAACAGGTCCCAGAGCGTTTCGACCTCGGGCCCCGTCTTGCCGCGATACCCCGCTTTGATCCGGCGCAGCGGCACCTGGGCGGCCGAGCCGGAAATGAATGGCCAGTAAAAGACGGGGATCTTCCCGATCCGCACGGTGTTGTCCGCGGCCGTGAACTGATGGGTCTGCGTACCGTCGCGGTTCTGCCGCTGCTTGAAGGTCAGGTGCCTTGAGGCGATTCCGAAATGCGGTTCGGCGAATTCACTGGTTGTCAGCGTCGCATGCCGGGCGCTCCAGCTGTTGCGAGCCTCCTGCCGCAACTGCTCGGCACGGACGTAGATCGGCACCTTTCGTCGCGGATCCCACGTGTAGAAGACCGCGTCGAGCACGACGGCTCTTTCCTGGATCGGATCGAAATACACCCGCGGTCCGCGAAGCGTGTATTGCCCGTCCGTCGCCACCACGTTGTCCTCCAGGTAGACCCCCTGGACTGCGGACGCGTCGGCCGAGCGCTGCGCGACGTGCTCAAGGGCGTCCGGGGCGAGGAACAGCACCGCGCGATCCGCGCGAAGCGACATGGATCGACCCCCCTCGAGGTTCTGATAGACGACCGTCACGTCGCCGAACAACATGAGCAGGTTCTCACCCGCTTCGCTGGGCCCGGGGCGCACGATTCTTCGGGCGTGAAACAGGACCGATCCCTCGCGAGCCAGGGACGCCGCCGAAGCCACGTCACCCGACGCCGCCGCGGGGGTCGCGTCGGCCGCGACGACATCGACCGTCGCCGAATCGACCGCCCTTGTGGCTGACTGCAGATTCCCCGGCCGCGGCGTAGCCGGGGAATCTGGTTCGGTTAGAGCCGTTAGCGCCGTTGCTTCAGTTGGCGCCCTTGGTTCGGTTGGAACCACTACCGCAGCAGGCGCCCTGGTCATCTCGGGCAAGCGCTTCGCCAGGCGGTCGGTGTCACGCCGGCGAATCTTCTGGCGGGCATCGTCTCGTCGCTGTCGGGCCTGCGGCCCGAATAGCGGTTGTGATGCGGGCACCTGTGCCATCGGACGCTCGAGCAGCTCATGGTGCCGCCGGATACGCTCGCCCGCGGCCGCGACAAACGGTTCATCGGACGGCGCATCGACCTGCTGCAGCAGATCGGTGAACACCTCCACGTCGCCGCGGGTGGCGCAGGTCACCAGCAGCCGGGAGGCTTCGACACCAACCGGCCCCAGTCCGCGAAGTGGCCGCGCGTCTTCCAATACGATCGCCAGGTGATGAATGCGAACCCCGGGCCCTTCCTCAAAGTCGATACGGGCCAAAGCGCGATTGGCGCGAAACCCGTACGAACCGACCACGACGCTCACGTCCCGATCCAGCAGAAGCAGCCGTGTTTCCCCTTCAGACCAAGCCACGACCCGGGCGCCACGCAGGTGGGCATCACTGTCAACAACCGGATCACCCAGCGGCAGCGCCGAGTGCGGCGCCGACTGTACGGTCGCGGGTGTCGCCGTCAGAATTTGTGGCGGATCTGCCAGGCCGCGGCGCCGCGGCACCGCGGCTGCGGTCACCGGGGTGCGGCGGGTCGACGCGATGTGCTGGGGCACGGCCGCGACTTCGGCGGACGATGCGACCGCGATGGGCTGATCGACCGCGATCGATGGTGTTGGTCGCGGATCGCCGGACGCAGACTCCGACGGGGCACCACCGTCCGGCTGTGAAAACGCGGCCAGCATCGGCCACGAAGTGAGCGATACGGCGACACACAGGAGCACGCGCCATGTCCGGCGACGAATGAAAGAGCGTCGTCGCCGAGCCCCTGGCATTCCCCCACGCTTGAGCACAACTGGCATGTGCGTGCATTCCATGACGCAGGGCAAATCAGGTAAACCGGCGACTCGCCACCGATCGACGACCGATAAACCAAGTCGAGCGAATTGCCGCACATGCTACCAGATCATTACCACCGGCACCGAACGTCACGAAGCAGCATCGCGCGGCGGGAGAGTTGACAGGATCACAGGATTGACAAGATCTACAGGATCTGGATTGGGTGGGCTTCTTGAAGTCCGTCAGCTTCAACGCCGAGACGTCGCCATGGATCGCTGACACCATCCAACAACCCACAGAACCCCATCCTGTCAATCCTGTCGATCCCGTGATCCTGTCAAATACTCTGCTCGACGTCCGGTCGATTCAACCGCTGATCAGGGCGCTGATGGTCGCCTCGCCGGGAACGGCTGAAGCATCGTCACGAGGTGCATGGTCGCGCGGCGTTGATGCCGAACGAAGTCCGCGGCCCGGCGTCTGTTCGGGCCGGTGCAGGACCACGACGGTCCAGAGGTCGGCCATGCGCGGCTGGAAGGAGTATTCCATCTTCAATTCGTGACTGCGAAGCAGGGTCTCCAGTGCCACATCGCTGCGCCACCCCATCCACATGCACAACGGGTTGAGCGCCTTGCCGAGGACAGCCAGGAATGGGCTCGCGGACAGAAAATGGTTCAGCAGCACCACTCGGCCGCCGGGGCGGACCAGGCGGGCGGCCCACTGCATCACACGAACCGGGTCGCTGACGACGCTGATCGTGTGGCTGATGACGATGTGGTCGAAGCTGGCGGCGGCAAAGGGAGGACACATCGCATCGCCCTGGATCAACTCACAGTGATCCAGGCGGCCCTGGGTCCGTCTTTCAGCCGCCAAGAACAACATGCCGCGGCTCAGGTCCATGCCCACGACGCGCACGTCACGCGGATACCACGACAACATCGAGCCCGTGCCCACACCGAGGTCCAGGACGCGCTGCCCCGCCCTCAGGTGCAGATGCGACAAGGCGCGGTCCTGGCGATTTCGTGTCACGAAGCCGAACGTACAATCGTAAAGCTTCGACCAGATGTCGTAGACTCTGCCGGTTCGCCGCTCAGTCATGCTCATGGTGAGACGTGTCCCGATCTTGCGCCGGCCCGTGAGCGCAAGAGATCTTCCGGCCATCATTGTACCCTGATTCTCGCGGCGTTGGCATGACCGGGCGATGGCGCATCACCGCGTCGTCAAGCCCCCATGGGGTGCGACGGGAAGCTATCATCATCGCATCGCGCCGACGCCTCATCACTGCATCAATCCGCCGCGGCCTCCGGTTCGTCGCACCCGGCGAGGCGCCCATGTGCTGCGCGTCATCGCGGCCTGGTGCCTGGGCGCGGCCGCCCTGGCCGTCGGCGCGCCGCCGCGCGACGCCGCGGAGGCCAGACCGCGTCG